>JAGTUW010000196.1 GCA_018224345.1 Bacteroidota bacterium | reverse complement strand
CGGCAAAATCGTCATAGCCGTCGCCGTTGATATCGCCCAGCGCCGTGGCATACCAGGCGAAATACCAGATCTGCGGGTGATAGATGGTCTGGAGCGGTCTGAAGATAAATGGCGGGAGATCCGCCGTGCCCTGCGGCAGGTCCTGGGCAGAGCTGGCGCGCGGGAACGACAGGGTTGCTGCAAGGAGCACGATGAGGAGAGGGAGTGGGGGCATAAGAGTGAAGAGTTAAAAGTTAAAAGTTAAGAGTTAAGAGTTAAGAGTGTAAAGTGTTTAGTAATGTGTAGGAAGCCATATCGAGGGGAGATTCGATAACGACCCAGGTCAGGCGGTGATGTTCATTGGAGACCTGCTGAATAAAAGTCCTCTGTGTCCTCTGCCTATGCCCCGGAGGAGCGAAGCGACAGCGGGGTGTCCTCTGTGGTGCCATTCTGAAAAAAATCCCGTGCCGGGAAAAATAGTTTTTCTGTTGTTGAGGCCGGACCCCGTGACCGCCGCTGTGTTTACCATCGCACCGCGTAGCGGGGTAAAGGGGGAATGCACTGCACAGCGGGGGCAGGGAAGAAAGTACTTCGTTTTGTTATGTTTAGGGTTCACGGTGTCTCCGTTCTGAAACACGGGAAGATGACGCAAGGTCATCGGACGGGAATCGGTCGTTCGGAGCTATTGGTGTCGTCTGACTGATAAAATATGCAATGCTCTTAATCAGGTCAAGAGTTTTTTCCGATTTTGTTCATTTTTTTTGGCCAGGGCAGGAAGCACTGTACGATCCGGCTCGGTTGCAATGGAAGTCCCCGACGGGACAACCAATTCATGGCGAGGAACCACCCCGCCTCCGCTTCGCTTCGACGGGGCAGGCGACGAACAAGAAGGGCAAGAAGGACAAGAAGACCAGATCGAGGGGAGATTCGATGACGTTCCAGGCCGGGCGGTGACGTTCATTGGACCTGCCGAATAAAAGTCCTCTGTGTCCACTGCCTATGCCCCGGAGGAGCGAAGCGAAAGCGGGGTGGTGCAATTATTTCCCTCATTTCCCATTTTTAACTTTTAACTATCTTCAATCCTCTCTTGCACAGTGCGGTTCGAGCGCTGCCCGCGAGATCGATCGATTGTTGAGCGTTCACCGAACCTTGCGGTCCGATCGTTTTCTTCCTATGTTCAGATACAGCTTATGTGGCCTCTATACTCCATTGGGAGAATAATGCGCGCGTGCTTTATCGTCCTGTTTCTTGCTTTGTTTTCCGGCTGTCAATCTCTGCCGCTGTTCGACAGTATCGTCAGACAGGATTCAACTCTGTCGTTCGGGAAACTGGGAGGTCCGCGTGGCGAGGTCGTAATTTCGATCGTAGCAGACAGCAGCGGTACGGTATTCGCAGGAACACCAGGGAAAGGGGTGTATCGATCCACCGATGCCGGGAAATCCTGGGAAGCAACGGCATTGCAGGAGGGAGCGGTGTATCCGCTCTATGTGACGCCCACCGGGAAGCTCTTTGCGTTTATACGGAAGTCCTTTTTTGACAGAACTATTGCAGTTTCGATCGATAAAGGAAACACCTGGGAAATTCTTCCCGGGAAATATGACCGGTATATCGGGAGCACTGTCATGCGCTTTATGGGTGGTACCATTTACAGCGAAGGCATGAAAGAGTACAGGATTGGCGGAGCAGGGCTGCACCGATCGACGGATGATGGTGTGACCTGGACCACCTTGCAGGATGATGCTCTGTCCCAACACTGCAGCGGTGAATATCCACTTGAAATCCTATCCGATTCCTCGATGTTCATCACGTGCTCGGACGGAATCTATCACAGCAGGGATCAGGGAATATCCTGGCGAAAACTGCCGCTCCCATTCGGATATTTCTCCGGATTGAGACAGGATCCGAAGGGTGGTGTGCGTACGGAGGTGCAGGATTCGATTATGGATCCAGATTCAAGATCCTTGATCCGTATTGATCCATCCGGCGACAGCTGGGAGGTTGTATCATCAAAGCGACCATTACTGGACAGATCTTCGCCAATGGTACTGCAGAGCGGCACAGTGCTCATCGGGAATGAAGCGTGGTCGACGGGCATCTGGCGTTCGGTGGACAGAGGACACAGCTGGCAGGAAACATCATTGACAGCAGGTGCGGTCAACGACTTTTGCGAAACACCTGATGGTAAGGTGTATGTGGCCATGCATGGCGCGATCTTCACGTCGGCAGACGACGGCCGCACATGGATGGAGTCGTCTGGTGGCCTCGGGCCGCGAAGCATTACGCAACTTTTCAAAGATGATTCCCGGAATATCTGGGCTGGGACAGCGCTGGGCGGATTGTTCCGTTCAACAGACAACGGTAGCAGCTGGTCGCGATCAACACCTGGATTGTACGACGTGCAGCGCGGTTTCTCGCTCGCACCTGGCCATGTTTTGATTGGGACCGGATCAGCAATTCCAGACGCAATATATGAACGCAAAGGTAATATTCGGATAAGATGCTTTGTATTCGGTGGGTGGGAAATACATGTCTCACACGACACCGGCGCAACCTGGACCAGTCCGAACGTGCGGAGTTGGGGAAACCGGGTGATCGAACCCGGGCAAGACATGCATGTGTACACGAGCGGCCAAGAGCACAATTTCAGCACCGATGGAGGCGACACCTGGTCGACGGAAGCCATGTTCAGCGGGGCTCGTGACATCCAGGCAACTTCGGG
>JAGTUW010000195.1 GCA_018224345.1 Bacteroidota bacterium | reverse complement strand
CAGCCAGCGACTGCCGTCGCCTTCCCGGACACTATCGACAGACAACTTCATGCAATTCGACACACCTCCGCCTATTGAATTCGATCAAGTGCACTTCGCCTACGGTGACATCCCGGTGCTGCGCGATCTGTCCTTTGTCTTCGAGCCGGGCAGCTTCGTCGGTGTGATCGGTCCGAACGGTGCGGGAAAAACCACGATGCTTCGTCTGCTGACAGGATTGCAGCATCCGTCCCGGGGAACGGTACGGATCGCCGGGACGAGCGTCACAGGAATCGCGCCCCGCACGCTCGCACGCACACTCGCCGTCGTTCCACAGAATGAATCCATTGCCTTCCCCTACAGCGTTGCCTCCATGATACTGCTCGGCAGGTTTCCCCATACCGGCTTTCTCGGTTTCGAACGTCCTGAAGATCTCCGTGTCGCGCAGGAGGCCATGCGTCTGGTAGGCATCGACCATCTGGCCGACAGAGCGGTGGCCGATCTCTCCGGTGGTGAACAGCATCGCGTGTTCATCGCCCGCGCTCTCGCGCAACAGACACCCGTGCTGCTGCTCGACGAACCCAGCGCGCATCTCGATATTCATTATCAGGTCTCCCTGTTCGAACTCCTCGCACGCATGCATCGTGACGAAGGACGAAGCGTGCTGATCATCACGCATGATCTGAATCTGGCCGGGATGTTCTGTGACCGCATACTGCTGCTCGATGACGGACAGGCCGCCGCGTGGGGCACGCCCGCCGACGTGCTGCGCGAGGATATTCTCACACGACATTTTTCCGTCAATATCAGCATCGACCCGGGCGAGCGTCCGCATGTCCGCATCCTTCGCGACTGACGCTTCCGCGGTACAGCTTCCGTTCAGGTCATTATTGTACCAGCCCTCGGCACGATGTATCTTTGATAATGCAAACGACGCAAAAAAAAACACGGCGGGAAGTTCGCGAGAAAGCAATGCAGGTGCTGTATGCGTACGAACTGTCGCAGGAACCCATTGAAATGCTTGTCGAGACGATCGCCGGTGAGGAGCTCAACGCAGATCCAGAGCTGTATCGTTTCGCACAGTCTCTGGTGTACGCTGTTCTGAATCACCGGGCGGAAACCGACAAGTTGATCCGTGACAAGTCGGAACACTGGGATTTCGACCGCATCGCCACCATCGACCGCATTCTCCTCCGCATGGGCATCGCGGAATTCCTCTATTTTCCGGAAATTCCCGTGAAGGTCACCATCAACGAATGTGTCGATATCGCCAAGCGCTACAGTACCGAAGAGAGCGGCCGCTTTGTCAACGGCATGCTCGACAGTATTCAGCGCCTGCTCACGGAACAGAAGCGCATCAAAAAGGAAGGCCGCGGACGCGTCGGGCAGTAGCCTCCGGGCATCCCCTCTCCCGTGACAGTCGCTCCGCTGCAAGCGTACACGCGTATTTATCGAAAGGTCTGTATGACGGAGTCTGTCGCCGTCGTAGACGGCAGTCGTGAACACAAGCGCATACTCTTCGGCTGGTACATGTATGACTGGGCGAATTCCGCTTTCGCCGTCACCATACTGGCCGCGTTGTTCGGACCCTACCTCAGTCTCGTCGTCGTCCCCACCGGCGGTATCGACATTCCCCTCTTCGGCATGCGTGCAGTCAGCGCCACCTCGCTGTACGGCTATGCGCTTGGTATCTCGGCGTTCTTCGTACTGCTGACTTCTCCCGTTCTCGGCGCCATCGCCGACTCCACCGCATCGAAAAAACGCTTTCTGATATTTTTCTGCTACCTCGGCAGCGGCAGCGCCCTGATGATGGTGTTCGTCGGTCCCGGGGATGTCTGGCTCGCGATTCTGCTGTTCATGCTCGCCAATTTCGGTTTCATATCCTCGAATGTTTTCTACGACTCCTTTCTCCCGCACATCGCAAGGCCGAAGATGCAGGATGTCGTCTCCGGCAAGGGATATGCCTACGGATACGCCGGCGGCGGAATTCTCTTTCTCCTGCAGCTTCTCCTGGTCCAGTTTCACGGCGCGTTCGGTATCGATGAAGGAACGGCCGTGCGTCTGTCCCTCGGCAGTGTGGGACTCTGGTGGGGCGGTTTCGCCATCATAACCTTCACCCGTCTGCCCGAGCCTCGTGTCGATGCTCCTCCGCGCAGCATGACGGCTATCATCGCCGACGGTTTCCGCCGCATCATCATGACGGTCAACAAAATTCGTTCCCTCCGGCAGATGGGCCTCTTTCTCATCGCCTTCATGATATACAACGACGGCATACAGACCGTCATCGCCATGGCGACGATCTACGGCAGCGAGGAACTGGGGTTCGACACCATGACACTGATGGGAGCGTTGCTGATGATACAATTCATCGGGATCGGCGGGTCACAGGTCTTCGGCGCACTGGCCAGACGCTATGGTCCGAAACCCATGGTGCTCGTCGCACTCGCAATCTGGACCGGCGTGGTGATCCATGCGTTCTTCATGACGGACCCGATTGAATTCTGGATACTCGGCGCCGTCGTCGGCCTCGTCCTCGGCGGCAGCCAGGCCCTTTCGCGTTCCCTGTACAGCCGCATCGTCCCCCCATCCGCATCCGCGGAATTTTTCGGCTTTTTTTCTGTGTTCGAGAAATTCAGCGCGATCTGGGGACCACTGGTATTCGCCGTCATCCGGCAGGTCACCGGCAGTGCGCGTATGAGTATCATTTCTCTCGTGATCTTTTTCGTCGTGGGCGGCATTCTGCTGGCGTTTGTCCGGCTGCGCGAGGCGGAAGCCCAGCGTGACGAACTCGACCGCTATTATGATCCTGCACGCGACATCCCCGACACCCGCTGACGCAAAAGTCCGTCACCGGGAAGCGGGATATCACAACAGCTTCCACAGCACTTTCGGGCAGGTGACGACGGATTTCCCGCTTCCGAAGATTTTATTACGCTTCCTCCCACAGCGCTTCGGGTACGCCCTGATCGTTTACCGTCCAGGGCATCCAGACGACTATGAAGGGGGCGATGGAAATATCGGATTTCCGCGGGGCGACACGTACTTCCTCTATCGTCAGCGTCGCGACGTCGCGGGATTGTATGCCCATGGCGTCATCACGGAACTGATCTTCAAGCGCAATGAGCGCCTCGTTTGCTGCCGACAGATCCTCTTCCGCCCGGGCGATGGTGTCACGTCCGCCGGCCGCACGTCCCGCGCGCGTGGCCGTCCTGCGCACCGCTGCGGCAGTGGACGTACGCCTGCCGAACAGCGCACCCAGCAGCGTCGCGCCGATATCGGTGGCCGTTGCGATTCCCTGTTGACGATAGCGGGATTTCTGCTGATCGACCCGTTGCTCCACCTTGCGGATTTTTTCCTGCACGCGGCTGAAGCGTGGCAGATATTTTGCACGCAGCTTCTCCATTTCCAGATCGCGGCGCTCATGCAGAAGTTCCTTGAGGCGCACACGAAATTCGCCTTCCGCTTCGCCCGGAGCCGACAATTCCTTGAGTTCACTGCAATTCCACAACGTCAACACCTCGTTGCGGTACAGCCAGTCGGTCAGGGATTTCTGCAGGCGACTGCGCCGGCGGGAGTCACCCAGCGTGGCCGGAAATGATTCAAAGGTCGCGCCATCGGCAGGATGATCGTCGAATGAAGGGTCATGCTCACTGAAACGCAGACTTTCTTCCCACGGCAGGATTTCCGTATCAGCCGCGAGCGGCACGAGAAATGTCAGCGTGCGCCATTCGTCCGTTCTCGAACGCGCGTGCACGTAATGCAGACGCACTTCAGCGGCCAGACGCGGACGGTAACGCAGGTCCACTGCATCGTGCGAAAGCGGAAAGAATTTCTCACCCAGGTCGGGTGGCAGGACGGGCCGAGAAGTGCCCAGCGACGAGGAGGAAGGGACCTCCCGCGTCCGGAACTCAT
>JAGTUW010000194.1 GCA_018224345.1 Bacteroidota bacterium | reverse complement strand
GAACTTCGTATCCCCCGGGAGCTTGCGCAGATCGTAGTCGAGCGATATATACCACTCCTGGTCTCCCTGTCCGACGCCGTCAACAGAGTTGTAGATATTCTTTCCCAGCATGGTGTTGTCGGCGCCGTAGCCGACCGCGACACCCAGCCATGCCGGCCACCAGGGTTTGAGCGTTTCCGGAAGCACATCATGCACCGACAGCGTCAGCCAGTAGGTGAAACCGTCATAGTCGCGCAGGTAGTCGTGTTTGATCCACCCGTTTTTCACCGCCTGCGAGGGACGGTAGCTCATCTTCAGCATCACCGGTTGCAACGAAGGCCAGGCACGCTGCAGATTCGGCCAGACCGCGCCGACGGTGTTCGCCGCCATGTCCCACCAACTGAAACCCCATTTCTCATAGAATCCGTCCGTAATCTCCATTTCGAGCTGGAAAAGAAATGCCGTGGCGCTCGACCAGTACATGGCTTCGCATTGCTGCATGTTTGTCCAGCGGAACAGATGATACAGCGCCTGCACATAGGCCTGCGTTCCCCAGATGTGACCGAGTTTGTCGACATTCAGATCCGCGTTGTACCAGTCATTGAAGCTATGGAACGGGGCTCGTGTGGCATATTCATCATTGTAGAATGTCGTGTAATAGTACACCAGAATGGCCGTATTTGCGGTGAACATCGTTCCGCCCACAAGCCAGAGTCGCGTACCGTCTACCGGACCGACGGTTTCCCCATGCAGATCGACAGGCAGGTCGCAGCAGCGCGCCTCCTCCGTATCGTTACCGGACTCTGCATACCGTTCCATCATCATCCGTGTGGTACCCGGATACCGCAACTGCAAATGTAACAGCGCCGCCACGGCATCGTGTAACACAGCTGCTTCGGGCACAACGACGGTGTCGGATACGGCGTTCGTGTCGGATGTTATGATGGCTGTGACAAGTATGCCGCCGTCAGATGCGACAGGAATTTCGGATAGTACACTGGTCTGTAGTGCCGCGGAGGTATGCATGCGACGCGCATATTCAGTATCGACGGGCTCGCCCGCGACGAAGATGGGTTGCGATTGCGTCAATACTGTTCCCGAAGAGTACGCCGTGGCCTGCTCGTTGAAAAATACGCAGTAGAGCATTACCCACACTGCCGATAGTGCGGAAACAATCAGGGCAGGACTGCGCGTCACGTCTATTTCCCCATACCGACCGCAGCCTTGAGCAAGGTCTTGAGTGTACGTTCCGAATCCGCTTCGGCGTAGAATCGCAGAATGGGTTCCGTTCCGGAGGCGCGAATCAGCAGCCATCCTCCATCGACGCGGAACTTGTATCCGTCAATCGTTTCAACGCTGTGTACTGTCAGCGTCCCGATTTTGTCCATGCCTCGCTCACAGGCAGCGAGTATGGCGGACTTGTTTTTTTCTGTTGTACGGAAGTCGATGCGGTCGTAGTACACCCGGCCGAACTCCTCGAAGATTTCTTCCACCGCCTGGCCGAGCGTCAACTTTTTCTTCGCCAGAGCTTCACAGAGAAGGAGGTTGTTGAAAATCCCGTCGCGCTCGGGAATATGCAGTGAGGTGCCGACCCCTCCGCTCTCCTCACCGCCGATGAGAACGTTTTTCTCCAACAGCAATTCGGTGATGTACTTGAAGCCGACGGGACGCTCATAGAGTTCAAGCCCGTATTTCTCACACATACGGGTCACGATATCGGTGACGGAGACAGTTTTGACGACGGCGCCGGTTTTCCCGAGATCCTTATGCAGGTATTTCAGGAGAATGGGGATCAGCAATTGCGTACTGATATAATTTCCGTGTTCATCCACACAGCCGAAGCGATCTACATCGCCGTCGGTGACCAGTCCGATGTCATATTTTTCTTTCCGGATCAATGCAATGAATTCAGCGAGGTTCTTTTCAAGAGGTTCGGGCGCGATTCCCTTGAATCCCGGATTGTGCTCGTCGTGCAGACAATACACCGAGGGCAGTAATTCTCCCATCTGGCCGAAAGAGGCGCCGTACATCACATCGTATGCGATACGCATTCCTGATTTTTCAATACGGTCGAGATTGATTTTGCGGCGGATATCAGTCAGATACATCCCCATCAGATTCACCGGTGCGATGAGCTTCGCGTCGCGTAATTCCTTCACAGGACGCAGTCTGGGTACGGTGTTTTTTTCGAGAATTCCGGCGAGAAGCTTTTCGACTTTTTTGATGTCCTTCATCAGCGCCGAGCCACCGAAATCCGCTTTGATCTTGAAGCCGTTCCATTCCGGCGGATTGTGGCTTGCTGTGATCATCACACCGGCCGCCGCACGTTTTTTAATGATACCGAGCGAGAGCATGGGAGTGGACACCACGTCTTCGGCAAGCCAGACCCTGATCCCCTGCGAAGCGATGACCTGTGCCGCAGCCGCCGCGAACTCCTGCGAGCCAAAGCGGGCGTCTCCGCCGATGACGACACCATTATCGATCTTCGGGTGCCGGCGATAATGGCGGGCAAATGCCAATGCGACTTTTCTCACATTCTCGAATGTATAGTCATCGGCGATAATCGCACGCCAGCCGTCGGTTCCGAATTTGATATCTGCCATGGTAATATAATCTCCTGTGAAACACATGAATCCTGAAAAATATGAAAATTCAGCATGTCTTCGTAATCAGCGGCCAGGCACGCCGGACGGCCTGCTCGAGCAGGGGCTCGACGCGGCGGATGGCGTCGGCAAGAGACATCCCCTCCGGCGTGATGGGAAACAACCCCGTCACGCCGTCACGCCGCAATACTTCTTCCACGCCCGGTTCGACACTGCCCGTGAACGCAACCACGGGAACACCTTTCCCGTCGGCAGCTTCGACAATACCGGAGAGCACCTTGCCCTGCCTGCTCTGTGTATCGATGCGTCCCTCCCCGGTAATCACCAGATCGGCATGTGGCAGGGCTGACTCGAAACCACTGTGTTCGCGGACAAACCCGGCTCCGGAACGCAATTCCGCTGCAGTAAAACAGGCCAGTGCGAAGCCGAGTCCCCCCGCCGCACCCATTCCCGGCGCAGTCACATCCACATCGTGCACATCACGAGCGGCGAGGGATGCGAAGTGCGAGATCGCTTCATCCCAGGACGCGATTTCGTATTCGGGGATCCCCTTTTGCGGGCCATAGGTCGCAGTGGCACCGTGTGAACCGCAGAGCGGGTTGCGCACATCCGCAAGCGCCACGGTGTTGCATTCTTCACAATCGGTATGATCGATCTGTTCGACGGCACGAAGGGATTCGCGCACCGTACGACGGGCAGCGCCATGCCGGAAACGTATGCGGGCGCCGAGTCCCTCAGCCAGACCCAACCCGGCGTCATTGGTGGCCGTTCCCCCCAGTGCGCAGTACACATTCATGTAGCCCCGTTCATGCAGATGCCGGAGCAGTACGCCAAGGCCGTCACTGCGCAGCAGATCGGGATTGCGTTCATCCTCGCGGAGCAGGGGAAGTCCGATGCACGCGGCGGATTCGACCAGAGCGCTGCCGTCAGGGAGTTGCAGCCAGCGGGCCTGTATGGGACGTCCGAGGGGATCGGGCACGACATGCAGATGCAGCCGGCCCCCATGCCCCCGATACACGGCGTCTATCGTCCCTTCCCCGCCGTCGGCCTGGGGCAGGGAGAGGCAGCGGGCCGCCGGGTCCATACGGAGGATGACATCCGTAATGATTTCGGCGGCCCGCAGAGCCGACAGGCTTCCCTTGAACGAATCCGGCGCGATGAGAATATTCATCGCGCCTCTCCGGTACTATGGCGCCGGTATGCGGTCAACGGCTGACGTGGAACGCCGACACACCCGCATAGATGGCAGTGGTATCAAGTTCCTCTTCTATGCGCAGCAACTGATTGTATTTGGCGATGCGGTCGGAACGCGAGGCCGAACCGGTTTTGATCTGTCCCGCATTGGTCGCAACGGCAATATCGGCGATAGTGGCATCCTCGGTTTCGCCGGAGCGATGACTGATCACGGACGTGAAGCGTGCGCGTTTGGCCATCTCGATTGCATCGAAGGTTTCCGTCAGTGTTCCGATCTGATTGACCTTGATGAGTATCGAGTTTGCGACATCCCGCGAAATTCCTTCGGCGAGTATGGCGGTGTTGGTAACGAAAATGTCATCGCCGACGATCTGACAACGATCCCCGATACGGTCATTGAGTTTTTTCCAGCCGTCCCAGTCGTTCTCGCCGAGACCATCTTCGATGGAGATGATCGGATACTTGTTCACCAGGTCCGCATACAGTTCGATCATTTCGTCGGCGGACTTGAGGCTTTTGTCCGATTTGAAGAAGCGATACATCGCGCTGCCGTCGGACTGCTTTTCATACATCTCGCTGGCTGCGACATCCAGCGCGATATGACAGTCTTCGTCCGTGTACTTTGCGCGTTCCATAGCTTTGAGGATGTACTGTATCGCTTCCTCATTGCTTTGCAGACTCGGAGCGAAGCCGCCTTCATCGCCGACGGCGGTATTGAGACCGGCCTCCTGCAACACATGTTTGAGGGCATGAAATATTTCCGCTCCGCAGCGCAGGGCTTCGGCGAAGGTGGGAGCGCCGTAGGGCACGATCATGAATTCCTGGAAGTCCACAGTGTTATCGGCATGCTTGCCGCCATTGAGAATATTCATCATCGGGACGGGAAGAAGCCGAGCGTTCGTGCCGCCGAGATAGCGGTACAGCGGCATGTCCAGCGTTTCCGCCGATGCGCGTGCGATGGCCATGGAGACGCCGAGCATGGCATTGGCTCCGAGGCGCGATTTGTTCGCCGTGCCATCGAGTTCAATCATGTAGGAGTCGATTCCCACCTGATCGAAGGCATCCCAGCCGATCAGTTCGTCGGCCAGTTCGTCATTGACATGTTCGACAGCTTTGAGCACACCTTTGCCGAGATAGCGTTGCTTGTCACCGTCACGCAGTTCCACCGCTTCACGTTCGCCTGTGGAAGCGCCGCTGGGCACGGCCGCGCGGCCGCGCACACCGCTCTCGAGTTCGACTTCCACTTCCACGGTAGGATTGCCACGGGAGTCGAGAATTTCCCGGGCCAGTAAATCTACAATAGTTGTCATAATGGCATCTCTCTTTGATGATCTGTATAAAAACCGTTTGTTGTTTCATCGTCCGAACGTCGCACTCACTCCCGCATCACAGTGGTGAGCCTCCCGGAAAGGCGACATCAGCGACGTGCCGCGCCAGTGTTGCGGCCTGCTCCGGAGTCGGACCTTCCGCGATCAGGCGCATGATCGGTTCGGTATTGGAGGCACGCAGATGCACCCACCCGTCCGCGAAATCGATGCGCAGTCCGTCGCGGTCATCGATACGTTCTCCAGCGAACGCCTGTGCCGTCGCAGCAAGAATGTCCGCAGTCCCACGACTGTCGACGGCATAGCGGAATTTCCGTATGACATAATCCGGCAGCGTCGCTCTGTACGAGGATGCGTTGCCGTCATGCCTGGCGAGGGCATGCAGGGCGAGGACAATACCGACGAGCGAATCGCGACCGGCATGGACAGCCGGCACGATAATGCCCCCGCTGCCTTCTCCGCCGATCAGGGCGCCATGTGTGCGTATTGCTTCGACGACATTGATTTCACCCACGGGGGAACGCACGACAGTTGCGTGATGGCGCGCAGCAATATCGTCCACGGCGCGTGTGGTGGAGAGATTCACGGCCACGACAGGTTGATCCGGTGTCTGTGTGATACCCAGCAGGGCATCCACCGCCGTCGTGATGCTGTATTCCTCCCCGAAAGGCAGACCTGCCTCGGTAAACAGGACCAGTCTGTCCGCATCTGGATCCACTGCGACACCCAGATCCGCCTGTTCCCTGCGCACAGCGTCACCGAGTCCGGTCAGATTCTGCGGAAGGGGTTCCGGTATATGTGGAAACACACCACTGCCGTCACAGGCAACCGGGATGACCGAGCAGCCCAGACGCGTAAGCAACATGGGGATGATCACCGAGCCGGACGCATTGACGGCATCGACAGCGATACGGAATTTCCGTGCCCGGATGGCAGAATAATCAGCAGGGATAGAGTGCAGGACGCGGTCGATGTGCTCATCGAGAACGTCGGGACGCGTTTCCGTGATCCCCGTGTCGCTCCATGCGGCGCGGACGAATTCGCCTGTATCAGCCAATGCAAACAATTCTGCATTCGCCTTTTCGTTGAGAAAGACACCGTCGGCATCAAGAAATTTCAGTCCATTCCATTGTGCCGGATTATGACTGGCGGTAATGACGATGCCGCCATCCGCTTTGCTGTGTTCCGTCACCAGTTGCACGGTCGGGGTCGGCACCATGCCGCAGTCGATCACGTTGACGCCGGAGAATGCCAGCGCAGCTCTTGCGATGTCCATGCAGGGCGCTCCATGCGGTCTTCCGTCACGACCGAGCACGATGCGCGACCCGCCACACAATCGTGCGAACGCGGAGACATAGGTTACTACTGTCTCAGGGAGCAATGTTTCTCCGACGACACCACGGATGCCCGAGATGCTTCGTATCAATGTTGGCATAGCAGTCGTTCCTCTGGCCGCATGATGGAAGCGGCACAGCGGGTAAACTACGATGCGACCGCGCCAGAAGCAAACGCGGAACACCCCCTCACCGCATCACCATCACACGGCGCACGAGCTGCACATCGCCGGCGGTGCTTCTTGTTCAAAAGCGCCGATGTCCGTATCATTCCGCTGTCATGAATTGTCAAAAGCCATCGACAGAATTCCCATGTCCGATATACAACACCCCTCCCTCTTTCACCGCATGTTCCTCTCACACCTGGTCATCGTACTGCTCTGCTTCGTGCTCGCTCTCGTACTGATCGATTACCTTTTCGTCGGCGGGATACACCATTACCTGCTTCATACGCCGCTCATTCTCATTCCAGTCATGCTCGGATTGACAGGTATCGCAGGACTGCTGGCGCTGTGGACGGCAGGGGCGGTCACCTTTCCCCTCGTGCGTCTCCAGGAAGCCCTGACTGCTGTTCCTGCTTCCGCTGCATTGAAAAACCTGCGGGCGAAAGCGGGAACAGAGGAAGTCGCCAATCTGATCGATGTACTCATCGGGAACCTTGAAAGGCAGGAATCGCATGGCACTCCGAGGCCGTTCGTGCTGCGCCTCGACCAATACTTCAATATTCTCGATGCGGACATCGATACCGCTGCGCGTCTGGGGCATACACCGGCTTCCATCCGGCATCTCAATCTGCGTGCTTTGCTCGCTGACAATACTGATGTCGATT
>JAGTUW010000193.1 GCA_018224345.1 Bacteroidota bacterium | reverse complement strand
TATCACCTCCATTGCTCCGAACCCTGTCCGCGACATGGCGCAGATCACCGTTGCTCTCTCCCGCGCCGCTTCCCTGCGGCTCCTCGTAACGGACCTGCATGGCCGTTGTGTCATTCCTGTCCGTTCTCTGACACGCAACGCCGGCGAGCACACCCTGCCCCTCGATGTGCGCGCGCTGCCGCCCGGACTCCATTTCCTCGTCATCGAAAGCGGCCGTGAACGCGCGATCTCGCCCCTGCTCGTACGATAGAAGCACCGCATCCACAGTATAGTAGTGGAGAACACATGCAGCCCGGCACAAAAAAACGCCGAGAAACCTTGATTTCACGGCGTTCTGCATTGGGTGTGGGCATTTCTGCCTCGTACACGCTGGGTTCCGCCGCGGCGGAGAAGCCATGGGCCGCTGATGAGTAGTAGAGTACACGTAGGCTACGCGTCCGTCTTCCAGGCATTTGACCACAATATGAGGGCGCGTGGTAAATCTACTACTCTGGCTGTTCGCGATGTAAACATCCCCTTCGATACAAGGCATGGCAGCTAAATCGAGACCTCCCTCATTTGCCAGATAATGAATTCTCGTTGATCTTCTGGCAGCACCGGGTATGGATCAGGGAATCCGAGCCGGACAAAAACGTGGTGATTCGGATCGGCATCTTTCAGGAAGTCGCAATAATCGATATTCTCGCGTCCGTCAGGATCCTTCTCGAATCGTTCACGCCAACGATCCCACTCTGGATATGCGTGGGTCAATTCAGCAAGTCGAAATGGGTCTTCTCGACCAATGTCACCAAAAGAATCGACAGCGAAATCCATTGCCTCACGATCCGAACGTGAAAATTCGGACTCGTCGACAGTCGCAGCTTCGCTTAACCGGAGATCGTAACCAGTACCTACGATGCTCTTGACTTCACGGAGCAGATTTGAAGGTACAGGGCCCAGTTTCATTGCAAAATAGTCATCAGAGGATACTGGCCGACCGTAGGTTCGTACATGATATCTGTCTGCGAAAAATACCAGTTTCAACAAAGCCATGTAGTTATATGCTCCGCCAACTGCCTTCAACAGATACTTCAGCATCTCGTGCGCTTTATCTCTGTCGAAGGCGAATAGAATCGGGGGTTCCACTATTGCCAGCTCGGCATGTCCATCCCACTTCGATTCTTGTCTGAGTACGTCAGGCATCACATTTCCTTACTCTGAAAGGGAAATATAACCAATATCCCACTTTTGTCAAGGCAATTACACCGTTTTGATGGCAAAATGAAACTGCACCCCCTCGGTGCTCGCGATAATCACGGATTTACCGGAGGAGGAAAGTCCATATTCCTTGCTCAGATCTATGGTGATGGTGAGGATGTTGCCTTCGACTTTCATCTCGACGTTTTTCATGTGAACTCCATGGTTTGTAGAAAGAATATGATATGATTCGACGGATAAACAACGTTGATTCAACTCCCGCAGAGTGACTGCTGGATTGGAGGGCATGGAACAGTACCGTAACTGCAAAAGACACAACAGTCGCCTTCCAGCGGTCGCAACACGGCTCCGCAATTCTCGCACTGATAGAAGAACCGGCAGGCATCAGTGGGCATCTCCTCCGCCTTCGAGAAGCCACATTCCGGACAGGTGAGAATAGATGTGTGTTTGATGTCCATCAAACCTCCTTGAATCATTCGTTGAACCTCTTTTTACGACTGGCTGTGCAGCGGCAATTATTTTCCTCCAGAGACAAATGGTGATTCCCGGGTTCGCGTTTTCAGGAAGATGGCGTCCGTCTCAGACCCTGCCCTTCTGAATGTCCTTGCGATACTTCCTGTAGTCCTCGACGCGGGACGCCTTCCCGAATGCGCGTTCGAGAACAGCGATACCGGAATCCACGGAATAGACGAGGCGCCCCGTATCACCGAGGGGAATGCTGTAGAACTTCCGCCCCTGACTGCTTCCGATGGGCTTTCTTGCCTCCTGACGGGATATCCGACCTGCGGCATCGGAGAATGCGCGTCGACGGTCCCTGGGCAGATCTCTCAGATCGTCCCGCCACTGATCGCTTTCCCGGATGGAGAAATACCCGGGATGCGGCCCGGCTTTGTCCGGCCTGTCTTTCTCCGGAGCTTTCGAATATTCCGGTGCGTTTCGAAGTTTTTTCGAAACGCGTTGTCGGGACATTGCAGGCGTGCCTGCCTCGACAGGTCCTTTGGTGCGCGGACGCCAGGGGACCTGATACAACCTCTCATATTCGGTCATCGCATTCTGTAATGCACCGGCACATTCCTCTCGCTGTGCCGCCACTGCTCGTGTCACCTTCGTCTGAAGCCGCCACTCCTTGCGGAGCTGCTGCAATCGCAGCAGATCTTCGGGCAGACAAGTAACCGCCTCGTTCCACCTGAGTATTTCGTGCCGGCTTTTCATGTACTCCTCCGCGGCGGAAACGGGCGTCCCAAGAATCCGGGAAATGTCCCGGTCCGCATTTCTTGCATGCAGGATACGATCATGCGTGTTGCGGTCGATCGACGTTCGTTCGTAATAATACATCCGGATGAACACAAGAATAGGCAGCACTGAAAAGAAAACCCGGGCCCGGATGTTCTGAAGTTTCGTATCGTGGGTTTTCCCCGGTAGCATCCTGGAGACGAGCGCGAGAATGCCGCGCGTCAGCGAACGGGAAACGATGCCGAGCCTTCGGCATGATGCAGGATTGCCGAGTGTGGCGAGAATGCGCTTGGAGTGATGAAACAATATCGAGAGAGCAGTTTCAGACGGGAAATCAACTTTATTTCCTTTCAGGGACGGTCGCCCCATCTTCTTGCGCCGGGCCATTTCGCCTATGACCTCATTGACCATTTTTCCCATGCGGGACCGGTCGGAGATGAACCCGAGCATGTATTCATCGGCAATCACATTCTGGGAATATATAATACAATTGACCCGAACCTTCTCGATCGACCGCAGCTTCTCGCCCGCTGCCCGGCGCTGGTCCAGGATGCGCAAACACTCCGACACGACCTGGCCGACAGTCATGACATTGTGGTGATGGATACGCATCGCCTGCCGCATGCCGGAGATCGTTGCCCGCATTTCATCTGCCAGTCTTTGCACCGCGAATGCCAGATCCTCTTCCTTCTTGCGTTCGCGGCGCAGCGCGGCGTCGGCGCGTTCAAGCCGCTCCGTATCGGAGACAATACGGGCGTCGAGTGCATTGCGCTCGGCTGTCTGTTCCAGTAAGGTTTCGCTGTGCATGGTTTTCACCTCCGTCATTTCAACGCTGATGTCGGATGCTCACAGGCCTCCGTCCGGGGAGAGGGCATCGAATCCCAGGTCCGGCCGAGAAGCATCCGGCCGGCCCGTTTCTTCCACACACCGCCCCACTGCTTGAAGAAGAACGGCACACTCTGTGCTTCACACTGCGTCTTGATGTTGAGCACCCATTCCTCCTCCATCGGTCGCGCGCCCGGTCCTGATTCGCCGCCGACGATGACCCAATCGATACCATCGAAATCCAGCTCGCCAGCATCTTCGAGAAGGGGTTCCAGCGACAGGAAACGCACTGCCGCCGGTACGGTGCGCAGCGCGTCTATTCTGTCCTTGTATCTCGCGCTTTCCACGGAAACACCCATCCATACATTCTCCGGCCAGGGAAGAGCCGCGCTGAGCTCACGAAGTCGACCCGCGCGTTTCGTCAGCACCTGGAAAGTGTGATGCGCAGCCCGGTGCATCACGCTGAAGACTTGCTGGATAAAGTCCGGAGGGACATCCTCATGAAAGAGATCGCTCATGGAGTTCACGAAAATGACCTGCGGCTTGCGCAAGCGCAGGGGAAGCTCCAGCACATGAGGGTGCAGTGTCACCCTGAACCCGTTGCGGTAATTCGGTTGTCCCATCGCCACAAGGCGTTTCGTCATGCGTTCGGCGTAGCAGTGCCTGCAGCCCGTGCTGATCTTGCTGCACCCCGTAACCGGGTTCCAGGTGGATTCAGTCCATTCTATGGAAGAGTTGGTGGACATAGCTATATGTCCAACTTACATTGTTCCGATATCACTGACAACAACGGAGGAGCGGATTTTCCCGGACATG
>JAGTUW010000192.1 GCA_018224345.1 Bacteroidota bacterium | reverse complement strand
TTGGCCGTCGTCGTCTGAATGCGTTTATGTTTGATCAGTGCCGTTGAAAGGGCCGCCAGCAAAGCCTTACGATGGCTCGTGGATCTGCTGAGTCTTTTACCAACTTTTGCGTGTCTCATGGTGTTTTTCTATTCCTCGATTTACTCGTCTTCTTGCGACGAAGCGATGTACTGGTCAACGTCCATGCCGAACTGCAGACCATATTCATCCACAATGGCCCCGAGCTCCGAGAGGGATTTGCGGCCGAAGTTGCGGAATTTCAGCATTTCCGATTCGTCGCGGCGAACGAGATCGGCGATGGTTTTGATATTTGCCGCCTTCAGGCAATTATGCGAACGTACGGAGAGTTCCAGGTCATCGACGGAAGTCAGCAGGATTTTGCTCACGCGTGCGTTCTCGTCGTCTTCCTCTGCTGTATCCTCTTCGTTGTCCTCACTCAATTCGAAATCAAGAAACATCTGCACGTGGTCGAGCAGGATCCGCGCGGATTGTGTCAGTGCTTCCTTCGGACTGATGGAACCATCGGTAGTGATGTCCAGCGTCAATTTGTCGTAATCTGTGCTCCCTCCGACACGCGTGTTTTCCACCAGCACTTTCACGTTTTTGATCGGTGTGAACACGGCGTCCATTGAGATCGTCCCGAGCGGTTGATCAGGGATCTTGTTCTCATCGGCGGGAACGTAGCCACGACCACGCGCGATGCGGAGTTCGATTTCGACCTTTGCCTCGGGACCGAGGGTACAGATATACTTGTCCAGGTTGAGCACCTGGAATTCGGGGGAAGCGGCCTGGATATCGGCTGCAGTGAATGTATGTGGTCCTTTCATGGAAAGCGTAATCGTATTGGCTTTCGGATTGAGGGCTTTGAAACGCACTTCCTTGAGGTTGAGGACGATTTCAGATACATCCTCGACAACACCATGGATAGTGGAGAACTCATGCATCACTCCATCAACTTTCAGAGAAGTGACGGCCAGGCCACTCAGGGAGGAAAGGAGTACCCGTCTGAAAGAGTTTCCGATCGTAACACCGTATCCCTTTTCCAGCGGCTGGATGACGAATCGTCCGAAACTGTCGGTATAGGTTGCTTCCTCGAGGACGATGCCTTCGGGCATTTGAATCGTTGTCGTAGTCATCTGCGATTTGTTCTCCTGTTAAAGGGTACTGAGTCAGGTCATGGTCCGGCAGAACATCGGTGCGGGTGTATGCGCGATTGCGGCATACAGGAAGAAACCGATCAGACTCTTCTGCGCTTCGGTGGACGGCATCCATTGTGCGGAATCGGTGTCACATCGCGGATGGCCATAATCTCCAGGCCCGTTGTCTGCAGTGTTCGTATCGCGGCTTCACGGCCGGAGCCGGGGCCCTTTACGAACACTTCGACTTTGCGCAACCCGAGATCATAGGCTTCTTTCGCGGCGGATTCGGCGGACACCTGGGCGGCGAAGGGGGTATTTTTACGCGACCCCTTGAAACCGTTCTTTCCGGCGGATGACCAGGAAATCGTATTTCCGTACACATCGGTAAGGGTCACAAGCACATTGTTGAATGTCGCCTTGATATATGCCCTTCCCGTTGTATCGACCTGGATTTTCTTCTTCGTTTTCTTGACGGCTTTAGCCACAGCTACTCCTTGAATAACTCACGATAACGGATACACTATTTCTTACCCGGTGCCTTCTTTTTACCGGCAACGGTTTTTCTGCGGCCCTTACGCGTGCGCGAATTTGTTTTCGTTCGCTGTCCGCGTGCGGGTAATCCTTTGCGATGTCGCAAACCGCGATAGCATCCGATATCCATCAATCGCTTGATGTTCATCTGCATTTCGCTGCGAACCGCTCCTTCAACGCGCATTCCCTGTATGATATTGCGAATGGCGCTCACTTCATCGTCGTTGAGAGCTTCGATTTTCTTGTCATGGGGTATACCCGCCTGATCAAGAATGCTCCGGGCAGCGGAACGACCAATACCGTAAATGTACGTCAGTGCAATGACGGCATGCTTCGTTCTTGGTAAATCAACTCCTGCTATACGTGCCAACTGTAACTCCTTGCAGCTCAGTGATGAGTTCTGAAATTTCGATTAGCCTTGGCGTTGCTTGTGCTTCGGATTCGAGCAGATCACCCGCACCACACCTTTGCGGCGGATGATCTTGCACTTGTCACAGATTTTTTTCACAGACGCACGGACTTTCATGGGTTCTCCACGTAATCTATTTGTAACGATATGTAATACGGCCCTTTGTCAAATCGTAGGGCGAGAGTTCGACGGTCACCTTGTCACCTTGCAGAATTCTGATGAAATGCATACGCATTTTACCGGAAACGTGTGCGAGGACTTCATGGCCATTTTCCAGGCGTACGCGAAATGTTGCGTTCGGCAAGGTCTCGGTAATGACTCCGTCAACGGTTATGGATCCTTGTTTAGCCATGTGAACGTTCAAAATGATTCGTGAACAATACTGGTCCGTCCTTCGAAATACATACCGTATGCTCGAAATGAGCAGACGGCGAGCCATCACGTGTGCGCACGGTCCATCCGTTCGCATCAATTGTCACTCTGTGTCCGCCGAAATTAACCATGGGTTCGATTGCTATGGTCATTCCGACATCGAGCAGTGGGCCTGTGCCCTTCCGGCCGAAATTCGGCACCGGCGGTTCCTCATGGAGGCTTTTCCCGATACCATGTCCGACCAGATCCCGAACGATTGAGAACCCATGCGCCTCGACATACTCCTGAATGGCGGCCGAGACGTCATGCAGATGGTTTCCCGGCAAGGCCTGCTCGATCCCGCGATACAGCGCCTCCTTTGTTACATCCATCAATCGTTGCTTCTTCTCATCGGTGATGCCGACCGGCAGTGTGATGGCGCCATCACCGAAAAAGCCGTTTTTCTCTGTGCCAACATCAATCGACACAATCTCTCCTTCCCGGAGTACACGATCGGTCGGGATGCCGTGTACAACTTCATCGTCTATCGAGATGCAGAGAGTCGACGGGAAAGGCGGAATCACCTTGCTTCCGGAGCCATATCCTTTGAAGGCAGGTCTGGCTCCATTGGCGCGGATGAATTCCTCCGCCATGGTGTCAAGCTCGGTGAGACTCACGCCCGGCTTGACCCGGGGCATCAGGAGGCGGTGCACATCGGAGACAATCTGATTGCTCTCGCGCATCACCTCGATTTCCTTATCCGTCTTGCGGTGAATCATGCTCGGATCAATCCACCACTACCCGCGACCGACACGGCCACGTATTTTTCCACTCTTCATGAATCCGTCGTAGTGGCGCATGAGCAGATGTGATTCTATCTGCTGCAATGTATCGAGTGCGACACCGACGATAATCAACAGACTGGTCCCACCAAAGAACTGGGCGAATTCCGGATCCACATTCAGCCGCATCATGAACGTCGGCATGACAGCGATGATAGCCAGAAAAATCGATCCCGGTAATGTGATCTTGGTGAGAATATTATCAATGTAGTCGCGCGTATGCGCGCCCGGTCTTATGCCGGGAATAAAGCCGCCCTGCTTCTTCATGTTGTCACTGACGTCCTGCGGATTGAAGGTGATCGCCGTATAGAAGTAGGTGAAGAATATAATCATCACCGCATAGACAGCCGCATAGAAAAATGAATCGAAACGGAAGTAGAGCGCAAGCTGCTGCATGAACTCGTTTTCCGGGAAAAACATCGTGACGGTTTCCGGAATGAACATCAGCGCCTGGGCGAAGATAATCGGCATCACACCGGCCGTATTGACGCGCAATGGTATATACTGCGTCACACCGCCGTAGACCTTGCGTCCGACAACCCGTTTTGCGTACTGTACGGGTATTCGTCTGGTCCCCTGTGTCACCATGACAACGGCAGCGGTAACAAGCACCATTGAAATAATGATGACGATCTCGATGATGATATTGGTGCCTCGGGTGAATTCCGCCAATGTCGCATGTGGAAGTCGCGCAATGATACCGATGAAGATAATCAGGGAAATACCATTTCCGATTCCGCGATCGGTAATCTGTTCACCGATCCACATCATGAGGATAGTGGACGCGGCAATGATCAGCATGGTCGTCAATGCAAAGAACATCCCCTGCACTTCCGGAGGGACGATTGGCACACCACCCGGTGTCGTCAGATTCTGCAGCCGGATACTCACCGCCCAGCCCTGCAGCCCTGCGATAAAGATGGTGCCGTAGCGCGTGTACTGAGTAATTTTTTTCCGGCCTTCTTCCCCACCTTCTTTCTGCAACTTCTGGAAATACGGTATCACCGCACCAAGAAGCTGGAAAATAATGGAGGCGGTGATATACGGCATAATTCCCAGCGAGAATATCGCGGCATTACTGAACGCACCACCAACGAACATGTCAAACATACCGAACAGCCCACCGGTACCGGCCTGGGAATCAAGCCAGTCGGCAAGGACGCCCGCGTTGACACCGGGGAGAGTCACATGCGCGCCGAAGCGCACAATGATAAGCATGAAAAGAGTGAACAGGATCCGCTGTCGCAGTTCCTGTATCTTGAACATGTTGCGAAAACTTTCGCTGAAACCAGCCATGTATGAACCTGTCTTACGCTGAAACTGTATTGACGGTACCGCCGGCCGCCTCTATTTTCTCTTTCGCGGTCGCACTGAACGCATGTGCCGATATCTCCAGCTTACTTTTCAGTTCGCCGTTCCCGAGAATTTTCACCAGAGAGCGGCGCCGGGACACGATACCGATCTTGTAAAGAATCTCGGGGGTGATCACACCATCGGCAATGACGCCTTTCCCGACGAGTTCCTCGAGTCGTGACACATTGATGCCGATATAATCTTTCCGGTTATAATTCGTAAAACCGAATTTCGGAACGCGACGTTGCAGCGGCATCTGACCGCCTTCGAAGCCCGGTCTTGAATTGTAACCCGAACGGGATTGCGCACCATTGTGCCCGCGTGTCGATGTCCCGCCACGACCGCTTCCCTGTCCGCGGCCGATTCGTTTTTTCTTTTTTCTTGATCCTTCTGCGTAACGCAGATTTCCAAGGTGATTCGTCATGATATATTACCCGTTTAACCTGTTCTTGCTTGGCATTAC
>JAGTUW010000191.1 GCA_018224345.1 Bacteroidota bacterium | reverse complement strand
CTGCCCACCGACGAAGGTGCTGAAAATCAGTTCCGAGACATCGTGATTGAATTTCGTCACGAATATATCGTCCTCACCTCCGCCATAGCTGCTCTGCACGACCCCGGGTGTGGTCGGATAGTTCCAGGAGTCGGTCAGTCCGGTAACGACGATATTCCCGTGTGCATCGATTTTCATGTCCTTGAGATTCTCAATGCCCGTTCCGCCAATGTAGCTGCAGAAGACAAGTTCGGAGCCGTCAGAGTTCAATGCGGCAATGTACCCGTCACCGTTGCCCCGGTACTCTCGCTGCCAGGCATTCTCTGTGACGGGGAGATCATGGGACCAGGTGTTGCCGGCGAATACGATGTTACCGTATGCATCAATTGTTGCGGCCATAAGGGATTCAAGATCCCAGCCCCCGAAATATGTGGAAAAGAGAATTTCATTGCGTTGGATATCGAGACAGGTAACATGCACATCCCGAGAATATTTCGAGGACGGATCACCCTGAAGCTCGGTACTGAATGTATCCCCGACGATGGGGAAATCTCTTGATCCGGTCGTACCGATGAGTATGAATCGGTTCTCATCAAGTGGAATCGCGGTAGTTATAGCATCCGCATCACTACCACCGAGATAAGTACTGTATATAATATTCGGGAGAGGTACCGTTGTTCTTCCGTCTACCTCCGGAATCAGATTCTCACCGGGATGGTTGTCGAAGGCGGACTCCAACACCAATGGATGTGGTTTATTTTTCGAATTCCCTCCATGTTCAAATACCGCCAGGCCTTTGTCAAAAAAGATCGATACCGTTCGTCCCTTTCCGGAATACAACAAAGTGTCCCATGTCGGAGCATTCCTCACGCTGCCATAAGTACCGGTACTCCCGAAGTAGTTGATGCGTTCGGTGCGCATCCCCCGGCCCGCCGGTAGAACTGCATCATCGAACTGCATGAGCGTGTCCGTATGCAGATTGTGCGATACCGGTCCCTGATAATCCGCCGGATGCCTTTTCTTTCTCGACATGAATGGGATCGTGCGGTCAGGACTGCCATCACCTGCCCCGTCGTTCCAATACATCGTGGTCTTCCGGTATTCAATCCTGTCATTGAAAAACAACAACCAACCGTCCGCACCGGGAGCGATGAAACGGATATCCTGTGGGTACTGCCCCACATTTTCGATAAACCGGCCCTGCGCCTTCGTATAGGCATCGTGGAGTTGTCCGGTTTCGGAGCCCTGTATCGTCTGCGCCTGTGCTATCGCGTTCGATAGCTGTGGGATGCTCTGAGTGAGCAGTATTGCGAATCCCGAAAGCATACCGAAGAATCTTATCGTGCTGTTCATTTGCTTCTCCTTCCTGGTGGAAACGGATCCGCCTGTTGGAAACGGACCCGCCTGACGGAATCAGACCATGACAGTCCATGCCTTACCGCCATCAGTGACAGAGAAAGGGGAGACGCGAAAGCGCCTCCCCTTTCCGGTATGAATTATCGGAGTATCGAAACCATACGACGCGCGGTTCCGCCCTTCGTCGTAATCCTGCAGTCGTACACACCGGGACGCAGGTCCGCAACGTCAAGCTGCATGCGCAACATGCCGTCACCTCCGCCATCGGCAGCGACACGCCGGACAATGCGACCAAGGTAATCGTGCAATGTAACCGTTGCCCGCACTGTACTGCCGACAGGGTGGACGAGCTGCAATGTCGTCGTTGCCGGCTGGGGAAAGGCCTCGATCGAGGGAGTCGATGCAACCACGGTGACACGTTCGCGTTCTCTGCGTGACTGCTTGCGGACATCGGAAGTTGAATAGATGTTTTTCGTCGCAGTGTAATAGCGCAGTCCGTTGTCGTAAGCATCGCCGCTGACATCGAGCGAGAGACGCACCGGCGCCGCCGGGTAATGAGACGGCGGAAGCAGAATATCGACGGTGAATGTCGTATCGATCTTGCCGGGAGGAATCAGTATACCG
This sequence comes from Bacteroidota bacterium, assembly GCA_018224345.1. GTDB lineage: Bacteria > Bacteroidota > Ignavibacteria > SZUA-365 > SZUA-365 > SZUA-365. The sequence goes on along the minus strand of JAGTUW010000191.1, from coordinate 17,371 downwards.
CTCACCGTGGCGATCACCGTCGAATCGAGCGCATCGTACATGTTCACGCTGAACACTGTCGTATCGCTGTAGCGATTCGTCGGCATGCGATGAACATGCAGCGTCCAGGAGAGCGCATCCTGCTCATGCAGAAGGATTTCCTCTGACATCGAGAGCAGTGACAGAGGCGGACCGTCATGGGAGCCGTCGAAGCCCGCGAAAGGCACGCCGGCATTCGCGGCCCTGCCGAGCGTCTGCCCCTGTGAGGAAATCACGACATCCCCGAGCAGGACACTGTTCTGCCAGGTGTCGTCGAATGTATCGAGCAGGCTGATAAGCACTTCCTTCTCCCCGACATAGGGGTCGGGGATCAGAGGTGCGGGAGCCCCGCTTTCGATACGATAGGGGACATCCGTGCCACGGGTAACGATGAAGCGTGTATCGCCATCATCGCCGGCGATGGCAGGATGATAGGTCGGCTGCGAGGAGAGCGCGGATTCGGTGGACTCGGTCGTCCATTCGTACTGCCCGGTCGCCGGATTCCAGGCGAACTCGTTGTAACGCAGACGCGCTCCTTCAATGCCGTCGAAGACACTCCACATCATCACCGCCTCGAAGGAGTTGCCCTGCGTGTACTTCGTCGCGATCACAGGATGCCTGGCCTCTTCGAGACGTCCGTATTTGATGTTGGTGAAGGTTGATACATTGACCTCCGAAACGGCTGCGACATCGAACACCTTGTGTACGGGTTTGATGTGGTAATCATGTCGATCAATATCGGGTATATATTCATACACCTCCGCAGTCCAGACGACATGTGCCGTGCTGCCGGTGAGTGTGACGGAGGGAGACAGATTGCGCAGGAATTCCGGATGCAGGGCGCTCAGATTTACCGGTGGATCGCCGTTGATGATAGCGAAAATCTCTTCTTCCTCCTCATAGACGAGAATCTCATGATTCACATTCATCGCGAGGGAAGGATTGATCGATGCGGCTCCCGTACCGGAAATCAGAGCAGGCGTTTCAAAGCTCACGCCGTTGTCGGTACTGACGACTTCCACGAGTCCATCATCGCTGCAGTAGACGATCTTCAGTATTTCCGTCTGAACAGACTGGTCATATCTGCCCCAGTCGATCACCGGCTTGACATCGTCATCAGCCCGGGCGATGTTTCCGCCCGCGACATCGACTGTCTGTCCGTCGCGCGTCGCAAACAGTACGCGCGATTCTCCGCCGCCCTCGCGCAGTTGCCAGACGACACCCCAGGAGTCGTCGATGCGCGCAATCGCCGGTGCGGTCGCACCGCTTTCGGCAACCGATGGCAGCCAGCGATTCAGATCCTGATCTTCGGCGCTGAGATTCGGGTCCCACGCCACCTCCGTCAGATCACGCCAGACATCGAAATCGTTGAGCAGATGCAGTTCCGTCCAGTGTTCGCCGGCATCCGGGGAGGTATACACCGTGATCGTGCCTTCGGTCGCTCCGCCGGCGAAGTCCGCTGTCGCCACGAACAGAAGTTCATCGGCCTGTTTGATCAGCTTGCGCTGATTGTTGTTGCGCGTGGCCGTGGGCACGTTGCTCGTCGGAGCGCCCACGGAAATCCAGGGAATCACATTTTCATCACCGCTGTCGGTGTACTCGCCGAAGCGTATCGTTATCTGGCGCGGAACGGTGCGCGACAGCGCCGGCTCGTAATTGCTGTTCTTCATGGTTGCCGGGTCGAGCAGACCGAGCACGTGTTGCGACCAGGTGGAGAGCACCGACGGAGCACTCCAGAAATCATCTGCGCTTGGATTGAAAAGATGGTAGGGGATTGGTGTACCTGGTGGACGTTCATTCTCCACCCAGTCCCGATCAATGAATTTCATATCGTATTGTCCATCCGCTTCTATCACTGTCAGACCACCCCGTTTGCCCTGAATCAGACGTTCATCGTATTCCCAAACGAGAATACCACCCGGGGAGGCTACGTCGGTGATGGTCATATCAAAGCTGTTACTGATACGTCGTCTGTTCTCTACGATCAGGTAGTGACCACGATACCAATCGGGATTCTCCTCTGTCCAGGGAACATCAATCGGAATCACGAGGACATGAGGAACGATGCCGTCCGACGGTTGAGCAATGACAGGAAGAGAGATATCCGAATAGTCTCCCGGGCCAAGGATCTGGTAATCAATCCAGTCCAACATGAGCTTGGCCCATGGGTCAAGATGCATCGGCCTGCTCGGTACACCATGAGCATACATGGCAGTGATGCCCAGCCAACGGGATCGTTTCACGCCAGATTGATTCGAATCATACCCGTAATCGTTAATAAATCCCGAAGGATGATGGCTCTTGTCGAGTAAAAAATTACTCGCAGCATGGACATATTCGTGTATTATTCCTGCCATGCTAAGATTCAGGATTGCATCGGGCCAGGAATTCTGATATGGTGTCTTTTCCGATGCAACAGCGAAGCCGGGTGCTTCCAGACTGAAGTACGTTCCGAAGGACAGTCCAGCATAGATTATGATAATGACGTCACACGTTTCCGTGGGTAAATCAGGTAATCCGCTGAATAATGTATTCAATTCGGCCGTAGTTTCCATCACCAAGGGATTATTCATGCTTTGGACATGACTGAGTTCCTGTTTTGTCTTGCTGAGTCGTAGCCATTCGATTTTACCATTCGCATCGTAGGTATTTAGAATCCCATCTCTCCCATTCGATGAATATGGTTCAATTCCATGCTGCCCATAGCTGTTTTCTCTGCTCCACCGACTCACGCTTCCTAACTGGTAGGGTGCCCATCCTCCGGACCATTGATTTTCATGCGTCACACTGTCGGGGTGGGAGACATGCCCTTCTTCCTTGAAGAAGAAGTCGTACCAATACTGTGCCTGATATTTGTCGGGGTCGATCTGGCGCGGAGGGGCTGTGTAGCCGACACCGCCGCGTGATTCGATATCGGTATCTGCATCGGAAAATTCGACGAACACAACACCAACGGTCACAGATTGCGTGACCTGGCCCTGCGCCTGAAGAGGATGATCAAATGCGGATACCATGAGCAATGCGGCAGTGAAAAAAACGACAATTGTAAATCGTATTGTATAGACAGGTTCGAAGCGGTGCCCGCCTCTCCTCCGGCCCCGGTAATTACCGTGTGTTTCGGCTACATTGATATTGTCAGTTGATGCGGTGGTGTCGTAAGTCCCTTGGGGGGGGGGCTTACGGCATTGTGTTCAAGTAACACTTTCATCGAGGTCTCCTGTAGATGTTGAAGGGTTGGATATATGAAATGGTACTGACGGTACCGTCGATAGCATCGATCACAGAAGCAAACCGGCACGGAATCATATTACAGCGATGATGCAAGATCTGCCATGGTCCGGGAGAAGAATGGCGAGGTGCTTCCGCTGGCTGCGAAGTGCAAACTGCACAAGGAAGATATGTGCATGTTTGCCGGGTCATGGGACCTCGTTGCTGCACGGTGAATTGATATTACGGACATTGTTTATCAATATCAAGAATATTCGTATTGGAGCTATCGAATATTCCGGCTATGCAACCGCCGAACTCCCCCGCTGCCAACAGCGTTGTTCATCGCTGATCGTGGAATACGCGCTGTCTAAAGGGGATATGCGCATCCGAAGCCCCTTTGTCATTCGAAGTCATGACGCCAGACAGGTCACTCCAATTTGCACTGAAACAGCACCACAGAATGGCACTACAGAGCGCACCCCGTCTTCGCTTTGCTTCGGCGGGGTGGTGCAATTCCTCATTTCCCTCATTCTCCTTGCCCTCGGTGGATTCTCACATTGAATTATCTGCTTGCACGCCACCGATCCTGTTGCGGACCGGTTGCGAACATTCGATGTAGACGAGCCAGGCCATACGTTTCGTGAATGGAAGGACAGTGAAGAGCGCAGCATCGATGCCACGAAGAAAACCGTGCAAGGGAGGAAACAGTCGGGTGTTGCGAAAAGGCAGGCCGGCGAAGGTGAAGAGATTCTGGTAGTGAACATTCACGTGGCCGAAATACCGGGAGGCCAGGCCCAGATCACCGATGCGTAGTGGGTGTTCGTCCTCGGAACGCATCGCGGGAGTCAATCTGCGATAGAGATTGATCAGCGGATTGTGTCCCAGCGGTTCGATGAAGATCGCGTGTCCGTCATCACTGAGCACACGGGCGATCTCGGCGTAGGCGCTGTCGAGTTCGAGATGATGAAGAATGCCGGTGCCCACGACGACGTCGAAGCTCGCATCGTCGAAAGACATAGCTTCGGCATTCATGACTTCGTAGCGTATGTGCAAACCGGCTTCTTCGGCACGCATACGTGCGTGACGTATCGCTTCAGGAGAAATGTCGATTCCCGTACACTGCGCCCCCTGTTCCGCCCAGAGCCGTGTGGCCTCCCCGTCGCTGCAGCCATACTCAAGCAAACGGCGACCGGGTGCCAGCGTCAGAATGCGCCGGTTATATTTCTCCCGCGCTCGCTGCATCAGAATGTAATACTTCGTCGCCGCTTGCCGGGCGGTATCCTCTTCGAGAATGCGTGCATCCTGAAATTCCTGCTCCCTCTTGAGACGTTCCTGTTCGGTCATGTTCTGTGCTTCGCAAAGCCCTGTTTACTCAACATGTGTTCAGTATATCAAATTAGGTGGGGATGAAGTGATTCGCAAACCTCCCCGTCCGGGATGTCCGCACCTTCAAGCTTTCGCAGAAGCAGAATTCCGATTCGGCAGAGAGCGGAGTTCGGGCAGAATGTCCTTTCCCCGCAGAACGTGATGACTGCACCGCCCCGGTCGCAGGCGGGTTATGACTACGCAGGGACGGTGTCTGCAACACCCACAGTAACTCCCGGATGAACACACGTCAGCGAATTATTCTTTACCTGCGTATGAAACACGCGATCGTGGGTTTGTCCTTCACTCCGCAGGGACGTAATTTGAAACGCTACACGAGTCATTGGAACACATGAGCAACACGAGAATTCTTGCACCTGTATCACTGGCCCTGGCGACAGCGCTCTTCCTCGTCACTCTGCCCCTGCGCGATGTCTTTGTCTGGGGCCTGCTGCATGCGTTCGCCGAAGCTTCGATGATCGGAGGACTTGCCGACTGGTTTGCCGTCGTCGCGCTGTTCCGGCATCCGCTTGGCATACCCATTCCGCACACCGCGATCATTCTCAGGCATCGCGCGAAGATCACCGGTGCGATTATCGACATGGTGCAGAATCGATGGCTGGCCAAGGATGCCATTCGCGAACGTATCGAGGGATGGAATTTCAGCGGCATGCTGCTCGGGACCCTGGAAACGGAGGAAAACCGGGAACGGTTGCTTGAGGGCGTGCAATCGGTGTTGAAGGAAATCGTCCGTGATTTCGATGAAAAACGATCCGCTGCGTATCTGACACAAATCATTGCACGCCATGTGCAGGGCGATGATCTGTTGCGCTGGGTGCGTCTTGCCGGCCGGCAGGGTATGGCACAGGGCTGGCACCGGAACCTGTTTTCGCACTCCATCGGTTATGCTGCCGGCTGGCTGAATACACCGGAAATACGCGCTGCCATCATTCACCACCTGCGCGATATTGCCGAACAGTACGCCAGTAATCCGTTGCGGCGTATCGGTATCTGGCTGGCGGAGAACACTAATACACTGAACTACGAGGAACTCGCGGAAGCCATCGTCAGAACGATAGAAGATGAATTGGCACGCATGCGTGACGAGAAAGACCATCCCGCCCGAACGGATTTCGAACTCTGGTTGAAGCGCATGATCGACGGCCTGGAAACGAATACGGAATTACGGACCAACCTGGAGCGGTGGCGACATGAATTGTTGTACAGCGGACGCGCAACGGAGCTGCTGGAGCGGCCCGTACGTCGGCTTCGCGACTGGCTGCTGGAGGATCTGGAGGAAAAGGATTCCCTGGTCATGCAGCAACTGCGCACGTCTCTCGAACGTGGTCTGCAAAAGTTCATGGAAAACAAAGCGGCACAGGAAAGTCTCGATCACTGGCTGAAAGAAAAAATCGCTGCCCTGGTCGAACAACATCACGGGGAAATCGGTGCCATGGTGCAACGAAACCTCGAAAAACTCGACGACAAACAGATGGTCAGACAGATAGAAGAAAAAGTGGGCGGAGATCTTCAATATATACGCGTCAATGGAGCGATAGTCGGAGGACTTGTCGGCGCTTGCATATTTCTTCTCAAATACTACGTGTTCCCATGACGGAGAAGCTGCGTATCGTTCCCGTGACCTCGCTCGGACACAGCGAACTCGAACCGTATCGAACGCTGCGCGGTCGCACGCATCACTGGAGCGATGGCTTCTGTGTCGCCGAAGGAGAAAAAGCGGTCCGCGCCCTTATCGCTTCCTCTCTTCGCGTACATTCGCTGCTGCTCAGTGAGGATTGGTTGCACGCACTTGCCGGTGCATTCCGGTTTCCACAGCATTCCGAAACGATTCTGTACATTGCCCCCGACAATCTTCTCGAAGAAATCGTCGGGTATCGGATGCACAAGCGTCTGCTGGCCATCGGTGTCATCCCGGCAAATCCGTCACTTGCAGATATGCAGCACAACGCCCCTTCTGCATCGGTGTTCGTTGCGCTCGAAGGCATCGCCGATGCGGAAAACATGGGAATGATATTGCGCAACTGCGCGGCCTTCGGTGTGGAAGGAATGATCATTGGCACGGATTCCTGCAGTCCCTGGCTGCGCCGAAGCGTGCGCGTTTCTCTCGGGAATGTGTTTTCTCTCGTAATACACCGCAGCGACGATGTGATCGGGACAGTGCAGTACTGTCAGAGGGAATGGAACTGGCAGCTCATCGCCACGACGCCGTATGGCGGCAGCACGGATCTTTCACCGTCAGGTGACATACGTGCCCGCTGCCTGCTGTTCGGGAGCGAGGCATCCGGCCTCTCGGAGAAGGCATTGCGTATCAGTGATGCACGATTCAGTATTCCCATGCGGAATCAGGTCGATTCCATCAACGTCGCCAATGCCGTGGCCGTGGCGCTGTTCGCCATGCAACGCTGATGCGCCTGCGTGCCGGGCAGGTGTGTCTTTCTCCCGAAGACGACTGGCCTCCACATGACACCAAGCGTTGAAGGCACATGCATCCGTTGAGGGTGGGACAGCCGGAAAAAGTAAGAAAGGAATCGTTACAGATGCAGTTTCGCCGCCTGGAGCACCTGTCTGCCTGATCTGCTCTGCAGGAATACCACGACGCTGAGCTTGTCGGGATTCCACTCTTCGTGAATCTCAATCGTGCGCTCGAACACGGAAGTCTGGCCGTCCTGTATCGAGACCAGTTCTCCTCCGGCATCGGGATACATGCGACGCATCACGTCGTAGTGAATTTCTTCGGAGTTCCCGTCGTTGTACTCGATATCCGTTTCCGTGACGACGGTGTGAAGGCGCAGGTCGCTGAAGGAGGAAGTGCTGATGCCCGTCACACTGATGATCAGGTGGATCAGGTTTCCATTCCGATGATGTTCTTCGATTTCTATCCTGGCATCGGCCAGTTCAGTGGCCGCAGTTGTTGCAGCCGCGATCCAATCTGAAGCGCGATTGTTGATTTTTTGTCCATCGACGAAGCCCATGGGAGCTCCCTCGTTCGGATCGAAGAGATGTTCGACTCTCGGCCGGGCCCATTCGGAGGAATGATGCCAGAGTTTGTCCGTCGGACGCGGCCACCAGACATGATATTTGACGGTGGCAACGCGTTCCTGGAAGAAGGTCGTGGACTTCTGCTGTTGATACAGTTCGTTGGCCGGGCCACAGGGCGGACAATTTGCGCTTGTGACGACTTCCACCAGCACCATGCGCAGCACATGCTCGTGTACCACGATGCCTTTTCGCAATTGTACGGTTGCCGTGCCTTCGTTTCCGGCCCGGTCGGTTGCCGTTGCCTGAAGCACATGTGTCCCCTCGGCCAGGTCAGCGGTCGGGAGCTGAATTTCCCAGGGCTCGGATGTCAGGATGTGAAACGGCTCGGCATTGTTGAGCGACAATGCGATGGAAACGACGGCGTCATTATCTTCGGCATTGAGTTGGATCGGAACGACTGCATCGGCTATCGTGTCATTGGGCAGCGGAGTGACGAAAGAAACCGTGGGTGGTTGAATATCCTCGCCGGGTTCATTGATGGCTCTGATATCACAGCCCTGCAGCAGCAGGAGCAGTGCGAGCAGTGACAAACTGAGAGTGTATGCGTTCATGAGCGAATCCTTTCAACGTGAAAGCGGGCTGTAGTCAGCCCCCGATTTTCTTTCTTTTGTTCAGATATTCGAATAGTGCGACATCGAAGGGTGTTGCGGTATCGAGCAGGACATAGTCAATGCGGCGTTCGCGGCATTCCTTTCTGTACCGTGCGATGAAATCGCGCATGGCCTCACGATAGGCGCGTTGTATTTGCCGTGGCTGCGTCATCATCTCTTCGCTGTTCTCCATGTCCCGGAAAATCGCGTCTCTTCCGAAATCGAAATTTCTCTCACGGGGATCGAGGATATGGAAGAGAATGACTTCGTGCTGATTGTAGCGAAAGTGTTTGAGTGCAGAAAGCACCTCGTCGGGGTCGTCGAAAAGATCACTGAAAATCATGACCAGGCCGCGGCGGTGCAGACGTTCGGCGGCCATGTTCAACGCGCGTCCTGTGCTCGTTGCGTTTGCCGCCTGCACGCGTTCGAGTTCGAGCAGAATCGACTGCAGATAGATCTTGGTCGAATGCGGTGGCAGATATTTCCGCAATTGCTCGTCATAGGTCAGCAGTCCGACGGCATCCTGCTGACGCATCATCAGGTAGGCCAGCGCTGCGGCCAGCCAGGTAGCATATTGCAGCTTGGTGACATCGGCGCCGGATTTGAAATCCATGGACCGGCTGGTGTCGAGGACGAGGTAGGATTTGAGATTGGTTTCCTCCTCGAATTGCTTGATGTAGTAGCGGTCCGTACGGCCCAGCACTTTCCAGTCGATACGACGGATTTCATCACCGGGCATGTACTGCCGGTGTTCGGCGAACTCTACACTGAACCCGTGATACGGGCTTTTATGCAATCCGGTGATGAAGCCTTCCACGACCAGACGCGCGCGCATCTCCATGGTGGAGAGCCGCGAAACGACATCGGGACGAAGGTAGCTGCTGCTCTGTTCTTTTGCCATATGCAGTTATTCGAATTCCACGTCCGCTGTGATCGGTTGCGGGCCGACCTGCATTGATTCGAGCAATTCTTCCGGACTTTTTCCGAGATTCTCCAGTTCGAATTGCGCCGTCGCCGCCATGGAACTGTCCGGATACTGCGTCAGATAGCGTTCGTACGCAATGCGGGCGCGTTCGAGATTTCGTATATCATTGGCGTAGGTATAAGCCGCCGAAAACAGTCCTCTGTGTGCCCAACTGCTTTCGGGGTACTTTTCGGCAATCAGTTCATAGGTCGTTGCCGCCTTGACGGGATCGCGTTGCTCATTGAAATACATCTGCGCGGAGACGTACATGGCTTCCGGCGCCTCGGGTGAGTTTTCGTGATCACGGGCGATCTCCTCGAACAATGCCAGTGCTTCGGCGGTCTGCCCCTTTTCGCGCAGATTTTTCGCCTTGTCCATCAATTGTGACGCATCCTGATCACCGCAGGCGGTGAGGATGAGAAGCGTGAGTAGAGAAAGAACGAAGTGCTTGATCATATCGGGTCCATAAGGTTGTTCAGCAAAACAACATATCAATTGTTACATCCACAAACAAGGCAGATTCGCCGGTCCACCGGGTCGAGCAGAGTGCCGGTGGGACCGTAGAAATCCCCCTGTGCTTCCGCGGTCACAGAGGGCTTTTATCCGATAGCTCCGATGATGTTTCCGGCGTGCACACTCTCGCCTTCCATTTTGCAACATGGGTGCAGACTGTCCAATCCGTCATGGTTTCCTTGGGCGGACAGGAATGTCCGCCCTCCGTTAAAGAAGCCTCTGTGAACGCTGTGAACTCTGTGGTGCCATTCATTTCCCTTATTCCCCTCATTTCCTTCATTTAACTTTTCACTCTTAACTCTTAACTCTCATTTTTTCCCCCGTGCTCAGAATAGAATGATTTTAACAAGCAGACCGAGCAGCACCATACCGAACACGGGTTTGATGACGCGGGAGCCACCGCGAAGGGCAAGACCGGCACCCGTCCAGGCGCCTGCGATGTTTGCAAGTCCCATCGGCAGCGCGATGGCCCAGTAAATCTCGCCGCCGAGGACAAATGCGAGTATGGCGGCATAGTTCGATGCGAGGTTCAACAGTTTTGCATGTGCGGTCGCCCGGAGAAAACCGAAACGAAACAGGGCAATAAAACCGAAGGCGAGAAAGGAACCGGTGCCCGGACCGAAGAAGCCGTCATAAAAACCGAGCGCAAAGGCGAAGACGGCGGCAAGGATATAATGACGCATTTCGAGAATGGTATCGCGATCACTGAGACCGAAGTCCTTCTTGAGAAATGTGATCGCGGCGACAATGACAATGAGAATGGGAATGAGCGCTTCGAGTGAGGACGCCGGAACGCGGAGCACTGTCCAGGCACCCAGATAGGAACCGATGAAGGAGAATGCGAAGCCGGTGATTCCCAGTGTGAGATGGACATACCCGCTGCGCAGATAACGGAGCGCACTGAAGGTGGTTCCGATTGCACTCTGTACCTTGTTCGTCGCCAGAGCGATATGCGGCGGGACGCCAGCAGCGAGAAGCGCCGGCAGCGTGATCAACCCACCACCACCGGCCATGGAGTCGACGAGACCACCGAAAAATCCTGCGGTGAGCAGAAGGGCATATGTCAGCAGTCCGGGAATGGAAACTCCGTGTTGAATATTACTTGTGTCGCGCGGGGCGCTTTCTGTTCGGTTGCTTTTTCCCGAAGCGGTTCTTCAGATTGCGCGATACCTCAACGCAGAAAGAGAAGGGAGACTCCGCTGACGGCGATGAACGCTCCGATAACGGCACGCTGTGAAAGACGTTCGCGATAGAGGAAGTACACGAGTGGAAGCATGATGATGGGTGGAAGCGCCATGATGGTCGTCGCGATCGCCACCTTGGTATGTGTGATTGCAACGAGGGAGAACGTAATACCGAGATACGGTCCCATAAAGGCGCCGGCTGTCGTGTAGCCCAATGCCTTCGGATCACGAGAGTAAACGGTAAACGGGTTTTTATACCTTTTGAACAGATATGCCGCCGGAAGAAAAAGAACAACCGCGGCGGCGATACGTACGGTGGTCGCCACCATGCCATGCAGCGGGGATTCGTTCAGGGCGAATTTTGCGAAAATGAGTCCGGTCGCCTGTCCGGATGCCCCGAGTATGGCGAAGGCAAGTCCTTTCGGTGTGACACGATAACGTACGCTGGCAGCGGGCTGCCGGTCGAGAATCACCATGGTGATGCCCATGATGGTGATGGTCATTCCGGCGATGCCCGGCAGGGACAGCGTTTCTGCGAGAAAGAACCAGCCGAGTACTGCAGTGATCGCGGGGACAAGAGACATGACAAGCATGGAGATACGGGGACCGATGTCCTTGAACGCCCGGAAAAGGAAGGTATCACCCAGAACCAGCCCGATAATACCGCTCCAGGTGAGGTTCAACACCTGCTGTCGCGACATACCGTAATCCAGACCGAGCAGAAACACGGTTCCTACCAGAAATATCAATGCGATCAGCATGCGCGTGATATTCACCTGTATTGTTCCGACGCGTCGGGTCGCCTCGGAAAACACTATGGCGGTGCCGGACCACATGAAGGCGGTCACAAGAGCACTGAATTCACCGATGAAAGGCATGCGCGTATCAACTGCGGGAATGAAGGGCGATGCGATTGCCCTCGGTGTCGCGGAAGACGGCCATATATCCGATCTCTTCGGATATCTGTGTTTTCGGGATGAGTACCGTTGCCCCTGCGCCTTCCGCGCGGGCGAGCATGAGATTGAGGTCCTTGCCTGCATCAAGATACAGCAGAACTCCGTGCTCGGAAGGGATATACCATTCGTGCATCACGAGAGCGCCGTTGATACCATCTTCCGGAGTCCCGAGTATGCCCATGAGGGATTGCCCGATTTCCCGTTCCTCGATATCGACTTTCAACAGAGTCTGATAGAATTTTTTTGCGCGGTTCCAACCGGTGACGGGAATTTCAAACCATGTGATACCATGTGCCATGAGAAGGCTCCGTGTCTGTGTTACAATTCTGCAGTGCGTTGCTGTTGCTTCAATATTTCGCGCAAATAGCGACCGGTATGGCTGGCTTCGACTGCCGCTACCTGTTCCGGTGTTCCCGCCGCCACAACATAGCCACCTGCTTCTCCTCCTTCCGGCCCGAGGTCAATAATCCAGTCGGCGCATTTGATGACATCCAGGTTGTGCTCGATGATAAGCACACTATGACCGGTTTCGATCAATGCTTCAAAACAGTTGAGCAGCTTGCGGATATCGTGGATATGCAACCCGGTAGTCGGCTCATCAAAGAGGAACAATGTATGACCGGTGTTGCGGGAGGAGAGGTGCAAGGCAAGTTTGAGGCGTTGAGCTTCGCCTCCCGAAAGCGTCGTTGCCGGTTGACCAAGACGCATGTAGCCGAGGCCGACGTCATCGAGTATCTGCAGTTTGTTTGCGATGCGCGGGACATTCTCGAAGAACTGCAATGCTTCGGTGACGGTCATGTCGAGAACATCGACGATGTTTTTTCCGCGATAGCGGATTTCAAGTATCTCGCGCTTATACCGTTTCCCTCCACACGCCTCGCATTCAAGGTAGAGATCCGCCATGAACTGCATTTCCACCTTGATGAAACCGTCTCCTTCACAGATATCGCAGCGTCCGCCGGGGACATTGAAGGAAAAGGCGCCTGGTGCGTGGCCGCGGAGTTTCGCGGCGGCAGTCGATGCGAAGAGTTCGCGTATACCGTCAAACGCCTTGAGATAGGTGACGGGATTGGACCTGGGTGTTCTGCCTATCGGAGATTGGTCCACCAGTTCCACGTGTGTGATGCGCTTGATGCCGGTGAAACCGCCGAAGCTTCCGACTTCTTCTTCATAGGCACCCTCGAGTTCTTTTTTCAGTCCGGCATAGAGAACATCCGTGACGAGCGTGCTTTTCCCCGATCCGCTGACCCCGGTCACACAGGTCAGGGTGCGAAGCGGAATGGAGACATCGATGCTTTTCAGATTGTTGTGCTGCGCTTCCCGGATCTTGAGAGAGGCAGTGTGCGCCCTGCGTGACTGTGGGACAGGGATGGCACGTTTGCCACTGAGATATTGGCCTGTCAGCGATTGACGATTCTTCTTCAACTTATCAATCGGAGCCACTGCGATGATTTCGCCTCCATGTTCCCCGGCCATCGGTCCGATGTCGACAATGAGGTCCGCCACCTGCATCATCTCGGTATCGTGTTCGACGACAATGACGGTATTGCCGCTGTCGCGGAGGGAGAGCAGAATATCGATGAGCCGCATGTTGTCGCGTGGATGCAGACCGATGGTCGGTTCATCCAGCACGTACAGCGCGCCGACCAGAGCGGATCCCAGAGAGGTGGCAATGTTGATGCGCTGGGATTCTCCTCCAGAGAGCGTGTGAGACAGGCGGTCGAGTGTGAGATACCCGAGTCCGATATCGTTGAGGATGGTCAGGCGTTTCCGGATTTCCTGCAGGATGCGGTCGGCCACTTCCAACTCGAAGTCGGTCAGACGGATGGTTTCGAAGAAGGATTGCAGCCGGTCGAGGGGCAGACGCACGAGTTCGCCGAGATGTTTCCCCCCGACAAGGACGGCGAGTGCGTCGGGTTGCAGCCGGCTTCCCTCGCAGGCGGCACAGATGGTATACCCACGGTAACGCGCCATGAGTATGCGGTAATGCATTTTGTAATTCTTCGATTCCACCATATCGAAAAAACCCTGGATCCCTTTGAATCCTTTTCCTCCCTGCCAGACGAATTCACGTTCCTTCACGCTGAGTTCTCTCCACGGAACATTGAGTCGCAGTTCTGCAGCAGCAGCGGCTTTTGCCATGTCCCGTTGATGCTTGCCGTGTTTCGGTGTGGTCCATGGCTGTACCGCACCATCGGCGAGGGTCTTGGTCTCGTTTGGAATTACGAGCTTCGGATCGATACCGGTGGTCCGTCCGAAACCCTGGCAGGCCGGGCAGGCGCCGGCAGGGCTGTTGAAGGAGAAAAGCTGTGCTTCGGGTTCCGTGTACTGCGTTCCGCAAACACCGCAGTCATGGCGCGTACTGAATTTCCATTCTTCGCCGCTTTCAAGAACGCGAATCCGCATGTAGCCTTCACCTTCGACAAAGGCGGTTTCGAGCGAATCGGTGATCCGCCCTTTGTCCGCGTCGCTTCTCCAGACAATACGGTCGACCAGCACGAACACCTCTCCCTTGGCGGCCTGCACGGTGGTGATTTCCTCGAGATTGAAAAGGTCTTCACCGACGACGATACGGATGAATCCCTGTTTACGCAGATTGTCGAGTTCTTCGTCCATACCATGTCCCTCATGCGCATGCATGGGGAACAACACATACAGTTTGCTTCCCTCGGGCAGTGTTTCCAGGCGCTCCATAGCCGTGCGGACGGAATCCCGCTGCACGAGAGTCCCATCATGACGACAGAACGTTTTGCCGATGCGTGCAAACAGCAGGCGAAGGTAATCGTAGACTTCGGTCGTGGTGCCGACGGTCGAACGCGGGTTGCGGCTGATTGTTTTCTGTACGATGGCAATGGCGGGTGCGATTCCCTGGATGAAATCCACATCCGGCTTGTTCATGCGCTCGAGAAACTGTCTTGCATACGCGGAGAGACTTTCCACGTAGCGGCGTTGCCCTTCGGCATAAATGGTATCGAAGGCGAGACTGGATTTTCCGGAACCGCTGACTCCGGTGACCACGATCAGGCGGTTATGCGGGAGCTCCAGAGAGACATTCTTCAGGTTGTGCACGCGCGCACCACGGATACGCAACACGGAATGCGCTTGCGTGGATGCATTCCTGCCCGTGCGCTTGCGCGATGTTTTTCCTGCCGTTGTTTTTTTTGCCGACATTATATTTCGTGGAGACTTATCCAGAGGTAACACTCGAACATCCTCAAAAATTACACGGGGATGGAGCCAAAAGCAAAAGATCATATTGAACGAAAGAACAGTCTCGCGGGAAACAGCTTGGTATTCAGTGACGCAAGCGGATCGAAGCGACGGAAACGTGCGTCATGCATTCGCAAATACTATATTTCGCTTATGAAACGTCTCGCGTTATTTCTTCTGCTTCTGTATCTGTGTTCCGCGCATCTCGCCGCGCAGGATGATGTGCCGGTGTGGGATCATGTTCATGTCGACAGTACACGGAATGTATGGCATGTGTCTGCAGACTGCAACGATGAAGGGCTGTGGGCTGTTGTCTGGTCCGAGCGTACGCGAGTGGGTGCCACAGTACATGCGGCTTTTCTCGAACGCGGTCAGCGGAAGGATATCCGCTGCGTTCAGGTCACCGCGGCAATGGCCGGCATTGAAGACGCACGTCCTTCCGTCACCTTCCTCACCGACAGTACGGTTCTGGTTGCCTGGCAGCGACGGGAGGCTCTGTCGCGAAGGATTTATGCCGCTGTCGTGCAGCGGGATGGCGTGGTGGGTGGGACATTCCCTGTACAGCAGGTTCAGGCGGACGGTATGATGCCGGCGACAGGCCGGTGTCTGCGTGACGGTTTGCTTGTTGCATGGCAGGATTACCGCAACGGGAATGCGGATGTGTATGCGCGGCGTGTGGCTGCCGATGGTACAGCGACGGGGCCTGACATTCTGATCAATGATGATGCTGCGTCGGCAATGCAGGGTGCGCCGCGTATTGCGAGGGATAATCGTAACGGACATCTGCTCGTATGGCCGGATAACCGGGCCGATCGGAAGTGGAAATTCTATTACCATCGTATCGGTGCAACGGGCAGCGGGAATGTGTTGATCGATTCCGCACAACGCAAGGCCATGACCACCATCGTCAGCGCGGTCTGTGTCTCCGAAGATACGGCGCACATATTCTGGAAGGATTATCGTGAGGGGGACAGCAATATTTATCGACGTATTGTGGACCTGGGCAGTGGGACGTTCTCACCTGCCGAGCGCATCAATGACGATGTGGGGGATCGATGGCAACGCCTTGTTGTAGCGGCGGGTGACCGCAAGGGCAATACCGTTGCCTGCTGGGAGGATCATCGCAATACGGAAAACAATCAGCGTGGTGATATTTATCTTCAGGTGTTCGATCGTGACGGGATGTCCAGAGGACGGAACATCAAGGTCAACGATCGTAATGACCGGATTGCACGCAAAATGCCGGTGATCGCAATGGATGGTGGGGGGTGGTATCTGCTTCTCTGGCATCAGGGTGAACAGGGAACCTTCACCATCGCAGGGCAATGGTTCCGATATCCCGCTCACCGGGTTTCTGACAACTTCCTCCTGACCGGGACGACAAAATGAAAGGATCGAAGATGGACCGCCGTGACTTCTTCAAACTGGGTTTTTTACATGTCAAGGATCATGCCCGGAAATCCGCTCCGGATTTTATTCGCAAGGAAATCACGCCGGTTGCGCTCGATGTCAGTATACTGACCGCGCAGGCGGAACGCGCGGAGTTGCTTGCCGATGAATTGTTGGTCGAGCATTTCGGAGACCGATTTCTCAGGTTGAAACAGAGTCAGCTCAACGGTACATATCCTGGCGGCGTTCTTCTTTTCGAGCAGAATCGCTTGCGTGATTTTCATGATGGCGCATCGTTGTTCTACGCTGCCTTGCGTGAGATGGAGGAGGCGCTGGGTATGCCGGAGTTACAGACGGACCCGGTGTTGCTGCGTTACATCAATATCGTCCCTGCATTTTCGAGATCCGCAGATGTCATGCATGGGAAACATCTGATACAGGCGATATCGCTGCATGAGGATGGCAAGTATGAAATCATGGGGACGCTGGGTCCGATGGTCGCTGTGGTTGCGGGACAGAGATTGAAAGTCATTTCCTCTGCATGTACACATCAAACCTGTGTTGCGCATCCGGCTATCGTGACTCCCGGACAACGAATCACCTGTGTCCCGAACGAGATAAGTATCGCAATCGGTATACCGGTCTAGACACAGGTATCAGCAGAAAAAAAGACCGGCGATAACGGCCCGGTCTTTTTTTGCAACATGCGTTTGAACATGGTATCTATTTCTTCGAAGCGGACTTCTTCTTCGCTGCTGCCTTCTTTGCCGGAGCTTTCTTCGCTGCTGCCTTCTTGACGGCTGCCTTCTTTGCCGGAGCTTTCTTGGCTGTGGCCTTCTTTGCCGGAGCTTTCTTGGCTGTGGCCTTCTTTGCCGGAGCTTTCTTGGCTGTGGCCTTCTTTGCCGGAGCTTT
>JAGTUW010000190.1 GCA_018224345.1 Bacteroidota bacterium | reverse complement strand
CATGACGGAAAGCCGGACAGACCTCGCGGGTGTACATCCCTCCGCGGGCAACAGTGATACGACGGCACTTCCGCACGGGATTGCAGCGGCCATTGACACATTGCGCCAGTACGATGGTATCCGGCGACTTGTCATTGTGACCGCCGGGAGCCGTATCGACGGAGCGGATTCAACACTGCCACATATTGCCGGCCTTGCGGAACGCGCGATGGAATACGATATTCACATCAGCGCGTTTTCTCCCATGAACTCTCTCTCCGCCGACACTCTCGATTCCTTCCTCGACATGATCGGTGTGGAACGCATCCTTCTGACGGACCTTGACATGCTTCCGCCGCATATCGATGCCATCAATGCGGTACGCATCGCTGTCGAAACCTACGGATGGCAGATATCCTGGCGGAGCATCACGTCCGACATGGCCGTTGTGCCGGAACATATCGATGTCGGCAAGTCAGCAGTCGGCCGACAGCAATGCAGCAATATCACAGTGTACAACACCGGCGAGGCACAGCTTCAGATCACACGTGTCCGTTCCGATGATGTCACCGTATTCTCACCCACACCGTTGCCCCTGAGTGTGGCAGCCGGGGACTCTGCGATGCTGCAACTCTGCCAAACACCGGAGGTCCTTGGCCCATGGAATATCGATGTGACCATTGACGGGAATTCCTGTGTGCGTCCCTCGATCACACTCACGCTCGGTGGTGTGGCGACGGACGGAAGGACACTCTCGCTTGATGGCGTGTTCGTCGCTCGTCCACAAGGGAGCATTGTCATTCCACTGCATCTGGAGAAAGAGCTTCCCTCAGATTACGATATTCGTGAACTGACAATGCGCATCGCGTATGAAGCATCCCTGCTCTATCCTGATATGGATCTGCCTGTCACTGATGCAGACGGAAACCGACTTCCCGGAGTGACGACGGTCACGCAGGAATTCGATACCGGAGAAGACATGGCTGTGACGACATACACAATCACGCGCCAGGCGGATGAAACACCGCTGACCACAAGTGGGGAGCAGCATCACATTCTGTCACTGAGAATGCAGGTATATCTGGGCCGCGTACTGCGTGGCGACATTCACCTGCGTTCCGCCACATTTCCGGGAAGTGATGTTGCGCTCGATGTCGACGGCAGCGCCATACTGCGTCTCGACAGTATGCTCTGGCTCGAGCAGCGTCTGGTCGATGCCACAGCCCTGTGGGGATCGCTCGGGAAAAACGCACCGAATCCGACGACCGACCGCTGCCGCGTCCCTTACACCATCGACAGTGAGATGCAGGTACGCCTCGCCCTGTACGATCTGCACGGGCGCGTGGTACGCGTCGCTGATGAAGGGATACAGCCCGCGGGCATACATGAAGTCACTCTCGAGATGAACGGCCTTCCCCCGGGCATCTATATATACCGGCTTGAAACCCCCCGGGGCAAGCTCAGCCGAATTCTTGTTCACAGGCAGGAGGGCTCCTGATCATGTACACCCGCATACTGACTACGCTTGTTCTCCTCTGCATCGCAGCCTCACCGCGACTGTATTCGCAGGATACACCTGTCAGTCCCACACAGGACAACGAACATGCCCCCTGGCGTCTCGGAATTTCCGCCGGTGTTTTTTTCAGCATGCACAGCGGTGGATTCAGTTTCCCCGAGGACTGCGCGACCTGCGGCAACTATGAGGATGCGAACGGATTGGGGTCGGCCTTCGACCTGCGAGCCAGCATTCCGCTTGTCTCCTGGTTACGTCTCGAGCCCCGGCTCTACGGAGAATGCCATCGCGGTGTATTCACCAGCGCTCCCATAGAAAGTGAGATCATCGGCAGCGGCCTGCAGCCACAGGACGTCGTCTTCGAAGATGAGCTGCGCTATACACATCGGCTCATCGGAATCGAACTCCTCGGCAGCGTAGCTCTCGGCCGCAGCGGTATTGCACTTCTGCTGGGCCCCGCGCTCGGCATGAGCGTTTCCGAAACCGCAACCGTCACCGAGCGCATCGTGTCTCCTTCTGGTGTCGTCTTTGCCGACGGGACATCCGAGCGCGTCATGCATGATGACGAGGTCGCACTGGCCCGTGATATGCATGCAGGACTGCGTTTCGGAGCCGGCTACACCTTGCCCCTCAGCCGCGACCTGGCACTGGGTATCGAGGCAACATGGCTGTTGCCACTGACTACCGTCACCGAAACCGACGACTGGACGACGACCGGGCTGCGCGGGCTCGTGACGATACTTTTCTGCTGGTAGCATGAAGTGATTGCAATGAATGACCTGTTTTCCCTGAAGGGCAGACGTGTCCTGCTCATCGGTGGGACCCGCGGCATCGGCCGTGCCATCGCTGATCTCTTTCTCGCGCAGGGCGCGGAAGCTCTGATCGTTGCCCGAAACGAAGAGGAATTGTCCGCCCGGCTGCATGGATGGCGGGATGAGGGATATATCGTCGACGGAGTCTCAGCGGATATCAGCGATCACAACGGACGGCAGCAACTGCTCGAAGCTGTCGCCGCACGCTGGGAGGCGCTTGATCTGTTCATCCACTGTGCCGGAACGAACATCCGAAAGAAAAGCGTCGACTACGACATCGGGGAATACCACCATATCATCAACACCAACATGACAGCGGCATTCGAACTCGCCAGACAACTGCATCCGATGCTCGCTTCCGGTGTGGGGAGCGCCATCGTGTTCATCGGATCCACTGCCGGACTCACCGCCGTTCCCACCGGCGCACCGTATGCGATGAGCAAGGCTGCACTCGACCAGCTCACGCGTTACCTGGCTGTGGAATGGGCTTCGGACGGCATCCGTGTCAACAGTGTCGCACCCTGGTATATCCGCACTCCAATGGTAGAGAGCGTGCTCTCCGACCCGGCATATCTTCGTACCGTACTTTCCCGCACACCCATGGGACGCATCGGTGAGCCGGTGGAAGTCGCCGCCGCCGTCAGCTTTCTCTGCGCCCCCGCAGCATCCTTTATCACCGGACAGACGCTTGTCGTCGATGGAGGCTTTCTTGCTATGGGAATGTAGGGTGGATGT
>JAGTUW010000189.1 GCA_018224345.1 Bacteroidota bacterium | reverse complement strand
ATGCCGTAGAGTGAGGTAAGTGCGTGGGCGTTCTCGGGTGTAAGACGCCGCAATGCAAAACGCGTATTGGCGGTGTCGCCATCCACATCGCTTGATTTCTTGCGGGTCAACGCGATGTTCTGCTCTATGGTCTTCTTGATCTCCGGCGTGAGTCTCGCACGTTCAGCAGTCAGAAAGTTGGCAAGAAAAAGTGCATCGACTTCTCCTCCGTAAAAACCGGGCACCGATGCTTCCTGTTGAAAACCATGGGAGATGAATTGATCCTTCGCCCAGGCTGGGATCTTGGCGAAAATCTTTCCATACCGGTTCTGTTTTCCGAGTTCGATCAGTGGAGGGATGATGGAGGGATAATCCTCCGTCGCGAGCTTCATCAGATAAATCCGGTTGCTGCTCGGACCATGCTGAATCACGGAGTGCTGAAGCTTCTCGATGGTGTCGAAAGGGGTGTTGACGGTACGCATACCAACGGTGTCCTGTGTATATGGAAACGAAAAAACGGACAATACTGAAGAAACCCTGCGTTGTCTTCAAGGTACGAGGATTGTGAAGTACAATGCAACGGAAGTCACGCATTCCTGTTCGAAAATCTGTCTGCCGGCATGGCCACCGGTACTGAGACCAGCATCCGGGAAGGCACCGCGGGGCAGACATCCTTCCCCGGTTACGTACTGTTCCGCTCGATTCGCCAGGTGGGGGAAGGCTGTGAGCGGAGTTTCAGCGGATATCAATGCCGGGCGGAGGCTCTTCCGAGAAAAAATACCACCGCGGAGATCAGGAGTCCGTAGGCACCGGGCACGATGCCGAGAGGGAGGTCCGATGCAAAGAGCAGGAGGGCAAGCGTCGAGCCGCCCCCGGATATCATTGACCAGATCACGATATGGCGCGGCGTGTTCAATCCGAACAGTGCCGCCAGGGTGGGGACGAACAGTCCGGAAACCATGAACGCGTACGCATGGAGAATAATGTCGAGAACACGTTCGAAGGAGGCGGCGATGATGAAGGTGATGATACCGATCAGCAGAGTCACGCCCTGCGAAATCCATACCATGCGACGTCTCGGTATATCGGGCTTGAGACGTTCGATGATGTCATTGACGAAGTTGCCGGATGCCGCCAGGAGACAACTGTCGGCTGTGGACATGATGGCAGAAAAATAGGATGCGATGACCACCCCCGTCGCGACCACGGGCAAGGTGGATTTCAGCAGCATGGGGAGGCCGGTCTCCGGTTCGGCATCCGGGAAATAGACGCGCGAAAGCATACCGAGGAAGGCCCCGGTAAACGCGATGACGGGGTATTCGAGTATGCCGGCCAGATACCAGGCCCGCCTGGCTTCACGTTCGTCACGCGCGGCATAGAGCCGCTGATAGAGTGTCATGCCGACAAACCAGATCGGAATGATGGTAATAAACCAGTTGAAGAGTTGGATGACGGACACGTTTGTCAGCGAGAAAAACTCCGGGGGGAGTTGCTTGCGGATTTCCGACCACCCGCCGAGATCCGCCATGGCGAAGGGAATGCCGAGGAAGACGAGTCCGCCGAGCAGAATGATCCATTGCACGGTATCGGTGTAAATGACAGCCTTGATCCCACCTGCTGCGGTGTAGAGAAACATCACTCCTGCCATGAGCAACAGGGAGAATAACATGGCGTCCATGCCGAACGGCTGTTCCGGTATTATTGTGGAGGCTGCGAGCTTTGCCCCTGCGAGAATCTGTCCGCCGGTAAAGCCGAGATAACCGACACCGGAGATAATGGCAGCTATCATTGCCACCTGACCTCCGTAACTGCGACGCAGCAGGTCGGGGTAGGTCAGAAGTCCTTCCGCAGCATCGAATTTTTTCACGCGTGGAATGATGATGACGGCAGCGAGCCATGCACCGAGCAGACCGGTGAACAGCAACCAGCTTGCGGATAATCCCATGACGAAACCCAGCCCGCCGAGTCCGATCGAGAAACCTCCGCCCACATCCGTGGCCGCAATCGAGAGTCCGAGATGTCCCCCGGTCATCGTGCGCCCGCCGACGTAATAATCGTCACGGTTTTTGTTGCGGCGAAAAAAATAAAAACCGACGCCCAGCACCCCGAGCATATACAGGACCAGGATCGCGTAATCGACCGGATGCATCAGGTCTCCACTTCCTCATCCGCTCCGTTGCGTCTGAGCAGGCGTTCGTTCGAATCGGGGACGAGGGATATGATATCATCCTGATCCGACAAAAGCTCGGCGATACCGATGGACCGATAGTCATCTTCGGCGGAATCGACGGTCAGTTGCAACGTGCATTTTTCACAGTTGCGGTCACAGAATACCGGTTCATACGCATCCGGTTCCTTGTAGGTTGTGATCACCCCTTCATAATTACGCAGTACGACCTTGTTGGTCGACCAGGAAATCAGGTAGTTGGGCATGACAGGAATTTTCCCGCCGCCACCGGGTGCATCAATGACATACGTCGGGACGGCAAACCCACTGGTATGTCCGATCAGACTTTCAATGATCTCGATGCCTTTGCCTATCGGTGTGCGGAAGTGTGAGAGCCCTTCCGAGAGATCGCATTGATAGAGGTAATAGGGCCGTACGCGATTTATTACCAGTTTGTGCACGAGGGTTTTCATGATGCGCGGACAATCGTTGACACCGGCGAGGAGTACGCTCTGATTCCCGAGCGGAATACCGGCATCGGCAAGTTTACGCAAAGCCTCACGTGCGGAAGTAGTGATTTCCGACGGATGATTGAAATGAGTATTCACCCAGAGGGGATGATGCTTTTTCAACACGGAGACCAGTGCGTCGGTGACGCGATAGGGCAGCACAACCGGGATACGCGTGCCGATACGTATCACCTCCACATGCGGGATAGCGCGCAGTTCCGTGAGAATCCAGTCGAGGTACTCGTCGTTGAGCATGAACGGATCACCACCGGAGAGAAGGACATCGCGTACTTCCGGATGCTCCGCGATATATGCGAGACCCTGTTCGACCTCTTCACGGACGGGAATCAAATCCATATCGCCGACCTTTCGCTTGCGCGTGCAGTGCCGGCAGTACATCGCGCAGACGTTACTGACATGGAACAGCACGCGGTCCGGATATCGATGTGTGATCCCGGGTACCGGACTGTCACTGTCTTCAGCCAGAGGATCCGCCATATCATAGTCGTCGATGATCAGTTCCGATGGTGAAGGGAAGGACTGCCGGAACACCGGATCGTTTTTGTAGTCCTCCGGTTTGATCAATGAAATGTAGTACGGCGTGATCGAGAGCGGAAAGGTGTCGAGCGTTTGCTGCAACGCAGTTCGTTCTTCACGGGAAAACTCCACGCCGAGAAGATATTCAAAGGATGAAATATCCTTGATTGCATGGCGCATCTGCCAGCGCCAGTCCTTCCAATTTTCGATGACAGCGCTTTCCTGGATTTTCTGCGCTATATCCTGTTGTCTATTGCTGAATACGGACATCAGTAGTCCCTCTGTATCGTCTGTTGATAAAAATGTCGTTGCAAAAGATGCGGTGGGTGCAGGCAGTATGAATGCGCAACCGTTGTGGTTGGCGGTCTGCGGGCAGTATGCGAAGAAGGAGAACGAATGATATACTGTGTGTTGTCAAACAGCTACATTATTATTGATACGGAAAAATGGAGAGAAACGCAACTTTGCGCCTCTGCCTGAGATAGCGAGAACTATTTCCGTATCTTGTACTGTTCTGAATACTTACTCCATGACAGGACAGGCATGCAGGAAGAAGAAGTACTGGGGAAAGCATACGACGGCCGCTTGATGAAGAGGTTGCTCGGTTTCGCGCGTCCTTATGCGCCGCAGGTCATCATTGCGATTCTGCTGACTGTGTTCATTTCTGCGCTCAGTCCGTTACGACCGTTTCTCACCAAAATCGCGGTAGATGATTACATCGCGGTCGGAGACAGCGACGGCTTGCTGATGATTGCCGGCCTGTTGCTCGCGACCTTGCTTCTGCAGGGCGTCGCACAGTATTTCATGACGTATTTCACGCAGTGGATCGGTCAACGCATCATCGTCGATGTACGGATGAAGGTGTTCGATCACATGCAACGGCTTGCGCTCCGGTTTTTCGACCGTCATCCCGTAGGACGCCTGGTCACACGTGTGACCAATGACGTGGAAGTACTCAATGAAATGTTTTCTTCGGGACTGGTCGCCGTGTTCGCCGACATCTTCATTCTCATGTGGATTGTTGTCTTCATGGTCCTCATCGATCTGAAACTTGCACTGGTGACCTTCAGCGTGCTTCCTCTCCTTGTATACGGGACCTTCCTGTTCAGAAAGAAAGTGCGGCAGAGCTACAGGGCGGTGCGCCTGCATCTGGCACGGCTTAATTCGTTTATGCAGGAACGCATGTCCGGTATTATCACCGTGCAGCTCTTCGGTCGTGAAAAACGAGAAGCCGGGACTTTCGATGCAATCAATGAAGAACACCAGGACGCCAATATCCGATCCGTGTTTTACTACGCGCTGTTCTTTCCGAGTGTGGAATTTATCAGTTCTCTCGCCGTGGCACTGATCATCTGGTATGCCGGGGGGTCCATCCTGGCGGGTGTCATGACAGTGGGGACATTAATTTCGTTTATTCAGTATACAGAAATGTTTTTTCGTCCTATCCGGGATCTTTCGGAAAAATACAATATCATGCAGACCGCCATGGCCTCATCGGAGCGGATTTTCAAGCTGCTCGACGATGACACCATCATTCCGCATCCCGCAGCGGAGAAAGCGCGTACCGTCCCGACACTCGGGACGCTGCGCTTCGAAGAGGTTTCCTTTGCCTATAACGAAGGGGAATGGGTGCTGCGGGATGTTTCATTCGAGATTCCGAAAGGGCATTCCGTCGCCATTGTCGGCGCCACGGGATCGGGCAAGACAACACTGATCAATCTGCTCTGCCGATTCTATGATGTGGGGAAAGGCCGCATCACCGTCGGCGGTATTGACATTCGTGAAATGACGACAGAGGAACTGCGCCGTCATATCGGCATCGTGCTGCAGGATGTCTTTCTCTTCGCCGGCAGTATTCACAACAACATCACGCTCGGGGACGACGCCATCAGCAGGGAAAAAGTCGAGGAAGTCTCGCGTCTGGTCGGCGTCCATCGCTTTATCGAGCAACTTGCGGATGGGTATGCATCGAACATTCACGAACGCGGAGGTTCACTTTCCGTAGGACAGAAGCAGCTCCTGGCATTCGCGCGTGCGCTGGCCTATGATCCGGAACTGCTGATTCTCGACGAAGCGACCTCCAGCGTCGATACCGAATCGGAACTGCTGATGCAGGAGGCAATCGCCACGCTGATGAAAGGACGCACATCCATTGTCATCGCACACCGTCTCTCCACCATACAGAACGCCGATACCATTCTCGTCATGCACAAGGGGCAATTGAGGGAACGCGGCAACCACCAGGAATTGCTCGCGCAGCGCGGTATTTATTACAGATTGTATCAACTGCAGTACAAGGAACAGGAACGCCGGGTGGCCTGAGAAACGCACGACTCCGCCTCCCGTCCGTACGGAATTCCCCGGTGGAGAACCGATGCGTGAATCAAACCATCAGACGCGCATCACTTCGGCATGCGCGCAACCGCACTGTCCGTGTCGCTGTCGTCATTGCCAGCGCATGTGTGATCAGCGCATACGGTTTCTTTCGTCCCAGACCGGGTACATGAGGCGATAGTCACCGAAGCCACTTTCATCTACAAAGACATAGCGGCGGTTGATGTCATAATACTCCCACACTTCGTATGGTTTGGATTCCACATCGAGCGGATGACGTTCGACGTAATCGGGTGGGCCGTAGAGGATGTACACCATCCCCCGATCGGTTTTCCATCCGTCAATATAGTGGCCGTAATGCTGATTGGCGTAGGCGACGCGGTTGTAGTATTCGATCAGTGCCGGATTGCTGCGTGATCCCGAGATGGGATTGTGGCGTTCCCAGAATTCTTCGAAGCGGCGGCGTCGCTCCTCTTCGTCTTCAGCGTCACGGATGTAGTCAAGTTCTTCTGATTTTGCGAAATAGCGCAGTTGTTCGATGGCCTCGTCGAGATCGGCAATGGAAACCGGGGAGCCGGCCGTCAGCCATTCGACGATGAATGGTCGTTCAATGGTCGCGAGAAGAGCGCTCTTTGTCGTATCGCCAGGGTGACGCAATTCCACTCGCAGCGTGTATGTGCCGATGCCGAGGCCGCTACTCGGGATGGACGCAAGAAATGTGTTGCGGCCCTGGCGGACTGACTGTGTGCTTCGCTCTTCGGAAAGGACCTTTCCCTTTGTGAGAATGGTGTAGTCGATGGTGACATTGCCGAGATCAAAGGGATTGTACACTTCGTAAAAGACATCAAAACCGTCCTTGAGAGCGGCGACATTCGGGTTGATTTGCGGAGATATTTTTTTTCTTCCGCCTTCCTGTTCCACGTCACGGACAAGCATCAGATCACTGACGCCGAGAAGATTGGCGTCGAATTTCCGTATGGTGATCTGTTTCGACAGACGAAATTCCTTGAGGGATTCCTTGTCCTCAAAAATGATTTCGACCAGATAGTTGCCCGGCGACAGTTGCAACGATTTCTGTGAGAGATCGTAGTAGCCGGGATGGTTCGTGCGTTCGAAACTCAGCAGACGCACTGTGCGGTCCCAAAGCTCTTCCTGATTCACCTGGTTGCCGTCACTATGCCGGACCAATGCAGTGATTTCATAGCCGCCGACGTAAAATTCATCTTTTTTGACGAATGTGATGATATCGTACGGCACATGGACGAACATATCAAGTCTGCCCTGCAGTCCGTAGCTCTCATATTCGGCAAAATTCAGCGCATCGAAAAAGAATGGCTGCGCGCGCATACCCTGTGCTGACCGGCTGCCATCCCGGTCCTGCGAGACGGCCTTGCCGGCGAGAGAAGTCAAGAGCAGTATGATCATCAAAAGTTGCATCGGTTACCTCGGGATGGTCGCGATAAGATCAAATTCATTTGCTTCTGTGATGAGCACATCGGTGAAGGATCCGCTGCGGGGAAGATCGGTGTTGTTTGCCAGAGGGATCAGAACTTCGTTGTCCACTTCCGGAGCGTCGAACTCACTGCGTGCGACCAGGTAATCGCCTTCCTTACGCTCGCAGAGCACACGCATGCGTTGTCCGACTCTCCGTTCATTGTTGCGCAGCGAGATTTCCGCCTGCAGTTCCATGATGGCATCCCGGCGTTCTTCCTTTACATGCATGGGAATTGGATCGCCGAGAATATGTGCCGTCGTGTTTTCTTCCAGTGAATAAAGAAACACGCCAAGTCTCTCGAATTCAGCCGCGGCCACGAAGTCATATAATTCCTGGAAGGCCTGATCGGTTTCGTTCGGATAGCCAACAATCAGGGTACTGCGCACGGCGATTTCCGGCACGCGCGTGCGCAGGATCGCGAGCAGTTCTTCTGTGGCGCGGCGGGTGATACCCCGGCGCATCGATTTGAGGACGGCGTCATTGATGTGT
>JAGTUW010000188.1 GCA_018224345.1 Bacteroidota bacterium | reverse complement strand
TGGAGCTGCACGCCAACTATACGATAGAATGCTGGGTGAAACCATCGTCTTCCGGCGGACATCCTTCCTTTCAGACATTGCTCTGCAAGGTCGGCAGCGTCAGTGCAGCGAGTTATCCCGTCTGGTTTGGATTGAACAAAAGCAATAATCGATTGCGTTTTGTTCCCAACGGTGATGCGCAGGCCTTCATGGAGAGCTCGGTGACTATCCCTGCGAGTACATGGACGCATGTTGCGGCACGGTATTCCGGGAGTGGAAACAGTTATGTTGCCTCGTTGTTCGTCAACGGTTTGCCTGCTGGTCGCTCAACGCACAGCACGGCCGGGCCATCTACAAAGGGTGTGATCATACTTGCTGCGTCCTCGACGACGGTGGATGCGCAGATCACCTATGCCTACCACGGTATCATGGATGAGGCACGACTGTGGAATCTGGCGCGCAGTGACGCGGAGATCGCTGACAATTACCGTCGTGAATTCAGCGGTCCTCTTTCCGGGCTTGTCGCTTCCTGGCACTTCGATGGTGATGTGCTGGATGCTTCCGGGGGGAACAGGCACGGCAATAATCAGTACGGGGACCGGGAATTCTATTTCTACCGTACAACTGATCTGCCTGCCGAACCTACCCTGTCATTGAATGCACCCACAGGCGGGGAAATCTGGGATATCGGTGCCACCGCCACAATAAAATGGCAGGCTGTTGGCTTGCATCATGTTACCGTGGAGTTGTCGCGTGATGGAGGGAGTACCTGGTCCGAGATACTGCTCAGCGCTGGCAATGCTGCGGCGGGTGTAATGAATTGGACCGTCACGGGCCCTGAGACGAACCAGGCACGCATCCGTGTTCGCACACCTACGGAAACGTCTCTCGAAGGTATGTCGGAGAATTTCGTCATTCGCGAACCACCACCCGTACTTTCCATAGATCCATCTTCGGTTGTCATAACCATACGACGCAATATGCCACTGCCCCCACCTGTCCCCATCGCCATTGGCAATGTCGGTGGTGGTCTGCTGCACTGGAGCGCAACACATGGTGGGAGCGGATGGTTGTCGCTGTCTCCCGCACAGAGCTCGGGAAATATCGACACCTTATTCCTCGCGCTGACAACAACGGATATTCCCGAAGGACAATACAGCGAGATAGTGATTATCGATGGTAATGCATCCAACAGTGGGTTCCAGATTCCTGTCGTGCTCAATGTGCTGGTGAAGAATTACTATGGGGTGTCTGGATTGTTGCGTGATACCCTGGGAGCCGGTATCGAGGGCGTCACCGTCGCCTCCGAAGGTGAGCAGGAAATGAATGTCCGCAGCGGGAAGGATGGAGCGTACGAGCTTCCCGATCTGCCGGAGGGTGATTATCGTATCGCCCCGGAGAGTTACTATTACAGCAGTACGCCCGTCGAGCGGCAGTACACTCCATTGAGCAACATCGAGCCGGGGGCGAACTTCACTCTGCGTCCCTCCCCGGGCAGCTTGTTGTTTCACTATCACGAGGGCTGGAACCTGATATCAATTCCGCTCATCCCCGAGGATCCGGACGTAGCTCACTACCTCCCGGACGTAGTCATGCCCGCGTACGCCTGGGATCCGGACTCGGGGTATGTGCGGCGCTTTGCCCTTGAACCCTTCACCGCCTACTGGGTGAAGTTTCTGAAAACCGACAGCGTGTTGTTGCATGGAATACTGCAACGCGATGTCCGGCTAGAATTCACTCCCGATGAAACGGGGTGGCATTTATGTGGCATGCCGAGCGGACCGAGCCGGGTTGATGCGATACTGCAGAATCCGGAGGGAATGCTGCTCTCTGTGTACGAATACGATATGCTGTACGGATACATCGAACCCGCCGATGGCGTGATGATGCCTGGCCGCGGGTTTTTCGTGAAAATCGGTGCGGATGGTATGCTGATCATTCGCGGCGCGGAAGAGGAGCACACATCGTCCGCCCGCAAATTGCTGCGCTATCCTTCTGCGATGCGGATGAAGGAGTAAGTTCGTATCCATATTTGAGTTGTGTCGCTGACATCGCACCATCAGCAGGATGCGATTGAGTCGAAGCTGCTCCAACCGTTGCACAATATGCCGCAGTGACGCGCTCACATGTGGTTCAGGACGGACTGCAGAGAGACTTAGTCGTGTCTAAGTTTCAACTTAGTCAAGGCTAAGTCGTATGTGCCAGTATCCGGCTCTCCGTTTCGTGATGTGGGGGGGGCCTGTCTGTTGCTCAGGACTTGATTTCCAGGGCCACGGGGGCGTGGTCGGAGCCGGGGACATCCATTTCGATGTATGCGTCCTTGCAGCGGGATATGAAGTCGGGAGTGACAAGGAAGTAGTCAATACGCCAGCCCGCATTTCGGTCGCGCGCGCGGGTACGCATATCCCACCATGAATAGTGGTCCACTGCATCCGGATGGAAATGGCGGAACGTATCAATGTAGCCGAGTTCAGTGATGCGGTCGAGCCATGCTCGTTCTATCGGCATGAAGCCCGAGTTTTTCTCGTTTTGTTTCGGATTTTTCAGATCAATCTCCCTGTGAGCGGTATTGACATCGCCGCAGATGACGAGGGGGAGTTCTTTCTTCCGTTCCTTCTCGAAATGCTCGAGGCTGCGGTCGTAGAATTCAAGCTTGAAGTTCAGGCGTTCTTCCCCCCGCCCACCGTTGGGGAAATAGATGTTGTAGAGCGCGAAATCCTCGTAGTCCGTGCGCAGCATCCGTCCTTCTGTATCCATGGCGAGGAGCTCGCTGCCCCGGCGAACGTTCACCGGCCGTTGTCTGGTGAACGTTGCCACACCGCTGTATCCTCTGCGTTCACCGGAGTGCCAGTAGGTGTAATAGCCATCCGGTGTCAGCAGTGTTTCATCGAGTTGATCTTCGTGCGCCTTGGTTTCCTGCACGCAGAGTATGTCAGGAGATGTCTCTTCGAGGTAATCGAAGAAGTTTTTCTTTGCCACGGCCCGAATGCCGTTGACGTTCCAGGATACGAGCTTCATCTGACGGTCTGTGTTGTTCCTTAGCTGTCGGATTTTTTTGTACGCGGACTCCGGCGCCGGGTGCTGCGTCGTGCCGGTTTCTTTTTCTCTTTTGCCGAAGTTTCGCCAGCAGCTTCGGCATCGGAGGCGTCTCCGGAATCAGGTGCCTTGTGTTCATCCTTCTTCTCATCCCGGGAAGTCGACGATGTATTGCGTTTGCCGGCGTCCGGATCGAATTCCTCGATTGTCAGACCCAGTGAACGCTTTTCCTGCGATGCGGCGTTTTTCTCCGAAGTGTTCGCCTTTTCCACAACTGCATCCTGGTCATCGGCATCCGATTTCGATGTCCCGGTGTTCTTGTCCGCTGCCTTGCCGCGGCTCCGTCGTGAACGGGTGGATTTCTTTGCGGGTGCGCTTTTCCCACGTTCGGACGGTGTTTCTTCGGTGCTTGTCACATCTTTTCCTTTCGAGGACGATTGCGAATCCTTCTCGGAAGCGTCTTCGATAGTGACATCGCTCGGTGTGGAATCGTCGTCGCGTTCCCTGTCGGCTGCCTCATCCTGTGTCCTGCTTTCGTTTTCTCTTGGACGGCGTCCGCGTTTCCTCCGTTCACGCGTTGTTTTCGCTTTCGCTTTGCTTGCAGCGGCCGCGCGTTCCTGCTCCTTGGTGTCCGCGGTGGATTCGCCGGAGTCTTCATCAGGTTGCGGCTGGTCTGCGTCACCATTATCCTCCCGGGTTTCCGCTCTGGCGGTTTCGGCTCTGGCGGTTTCGGCTCTGGCAGTTTCGGCTCTGGCAGTTTCGGCTCTGGCGGTTTCCGCTCTGGCATTTTCGTCAGCGGTTTTTTCCTGTTGACGGCGTCGTTCCTCGCGTTCCTGTTCACTGCGTTTGCGCCGTTCTTCCTCCTGAGCGAGATATTCCTGGCGACGGCGTTCCTGTTCGTTTCGCAGATCATCAAGCCATGCATGCATCACGGAAGTATTTTTCGTTGTCTGGACGGGGAGAGGCACGCGCCGGTGATAAGGTGAATCGGCGGAAGTGAAGAGAAAATCACCGTCTTCGTAATGCACGGCGGGACGTACAAGATCCTCTGAGAGGTTCAGCAGGTCGGCGATACGCGCAGGTTCCTCGACGAAGGTAATGGGTCCGATGAAATAGGATTGGATACGGTTGGCGAGGGAACGCTCGAGGGATGCCGCATTTTCGAGTGTCAGGCAGAAGCCCAGTCCATGGCGGCGTCCGTTGGCATGCAATGTCTGAATGGCCTCGTCGAAGCGTTCGGAGCCGGCTTCCCTTGTGCCACCGGTGCTGCGGCCGACGTACTCGTCAATATTATTGAAGATGAACAGCACTGGTGTACGGATTTTCAGCCGCTTGATGCGTTCCTCGATGAGTGTTTGCAGCAATGTGCTGATGAAGCGGAGAATATCGGTAGTTTTTTGTCCTTGGACGACAAGCAGGCTGGAGCGTTCGTTGTTGTTGAGTTCTCCGACAACATCCTGTATGGATTTCCGTACGGGTGAAGGAATATCCTTGGAGTAGGATTCAAAGACAGACTGGACTTCCGCCTTGAGATCATAGAGTGTTCTCCGAGCGGAATGACTTTTCGATTCCTGGCTGAATTCCTCGACCATGTCGAGCATATCGCGTGTGTTTTTTTCGGTGAAGCGCTCGCCCCGGTAGGTTTCCGCGATGCCGTTCATCAATTCCGAGATGTACTCCTCGGCATCTTCTTCCACACCGTCAAGAATATCGATACGGATATCGTTGATAAAGCCGTCGACGGTCTGCTCGTGCGGCCGGAACACCGTGACACGGTTTTCACGCATCCAGTTGGCGATGGCGAAGGCGAAATCGTGCCGGCGGGGTTCGAGTACCGATGGCAGAATCATCATATCGAGGTAATCGAGTACGGCACGCTTGTAGGCGGAGCGATCGTTTGGATTTTTCATGGCCGCGTACACACTCGACGGAACGAATTTATCATTCAGGCAGAGAATACTTGAATGCGGGAATTGCGAGAGCAGCGGTGCCAGGCTCATCGTACCCATGTTGTTGACATCGCAATACACGATGTGTACCGGAGATTCGGTGTTCTGCAGGAGCGCCTGCACGAGTGTGGTCGTCATCGTGGTTCGCGCACGCGGACGTGCACTGATTACTGCGGCGTTGCCGCGCAGCAGCGTGGCGGCATCCATGCCGACATTCACGTTGGGGTTGCTGCGGTACGTGCCGATATCGATGCGCGAACCGTTGAGTTCGACGCGGCTATCCGGTGCAATCTGATGGATGACGTCACGCGTTGTGTCATCGTCGAGGATTTCAACCGCGCCGGAAAATGCAGGGAAGGTATCGTTCGAGAGAATATCTGCACCTTTGCGCACGCCCAGGACATGCAGTTCCTGGCCAATGGGCATTGCGGTGCACTGGAGCGTGATGGAACCGCGCTTGCTGCTTTTTTCCTCCTTCTCCACGGGAAAGACGTTGAGAATTTTAAGAACCGTGAAGCGTTTCTCTCGTGTCGTGGAAAAGATGTTTTCCGCGGCAATCAGGCGCCCCGGCTCAATCGAAGTCAGTTCTCCGAGTGGCAGGGTGAGTGTGGCCGTGCATTGGAACCGCGTTTGGTCGTTCGGGGTGAGTTCGCTGATAACCCCGGAAATACTACGTATGAACATACAGGTGACCCCGTGTTTGTGCTGATCCAGCTGTCAAAAAGGGAGGAAATGATACATCGCGGTTCAGTGCTCCTTCGGCAGGATGACGGCACCGAGTTCGTCGATGAGCAATTGTACGATAGGAGGGGGAGCTTTGTCTTGCGAGGGAGCGGGTGCGTCTGTATAAGACGCAACAGAGGAGATGGAAGCCGCAGAGAGTGCCTGGCGAAAACGATGTTCCGCATCGCGCACGGGCTCGGTGGCATCGGCATCCGTGGAATCCAGTTCAGACGCCGGTGCAAATCGCATACGCGGTTCCTCACGGGAAGCAGCCCCGGTGACCCCTTTCATTTGCGGCGTCCCGTCCGAGGGCGTCCCGGTTTCGTGCGTCGCGGGTGCGGTGAGGCCCTGCTGCTTTCCGACGGACGGTTGCTTTCTCTCCATGCTCTGTGCCGGAACGGAAGTACCGATTCCGGATGGAGCGGGAGAAACCGGTTTCGCTTTGGATGCCGGAATTCCCGGCCCTGCCGCTGCCCGGGACTCCGTCCTCCGCGAAGCGGTGGAGGAAGCCGGTTGTGTCGGAGTTGGTTTCGCCCGTTGGGGACGCATCTCCGGCACACTACCCATATTCGAAAGCAGCGTGCTGATCTCGATGGTGCTATCCATCCTGATCATGTCGATCAATGCCACTTCGAATTTGAGACGCGGCTGGGGGCTGTATTTGACGGCCTGCATGGTCTGCGCGGTAATTTTCAGCAGCCGCAGCAGGTCGCCCTCGCTGAAACGTTCGGCGACCTGTGAATACCGGTCGCGCGTGTCCTCCGGAGCTTCGATCAATCGCGTATCACCCGTGGTCCGCGCCACAAGGAGATTGCGATAGTGTTCTTCAAGCCCTGCAAGAAAATCCTGAATATCGTACCCGCTCATCACGATATTGTCGGCGAGATTGAAGCCCCCGCTCGAGTCCTTGGTGATGATCAGATCCGTGAGTTGAAAAAACGTATCCTGATCGACGACATGCAGCACCTGCCGCGTGGCGTCGTATGTGAGTTGGTCACCGCTGAAGGCGACGACCTGGTCGAAAATGCTTTCCGAATCACGCATGGAACCGTCTCCCTTACGGGCGATGGTAAACAGCGCCTCTTCCTCGGCGAAGATCCCCTCCTGCTCGCAGATGTGCTTTAGTTGGCTTACGATATCCTCGATGGCAATACGACGGAAATCGTAGCGTTGGCAGCGGGAGAGGACTGTCGGAGGCAGGCGATGCGCTTCGGTGGTCGCGAAGATAAATATGGCGTGGGCAGGTGGTTCCTCGAGCGTTTTCAACAGAGCATTGAAGGCACCTTTGCTGAGCATGTGCACTTCATCGATGATGTACATCTTGTACTTCTCTCTGCTTGGCATGTACCGCACGGAATCACGTATCGTACGTACCTGCTCGACACCGTTATTCGAGGCGCCGTCAATCTCAATAATGTCGATACAGCGACCCTGGGCGATTTCCTGGCAGGAGTCGCAGACATTGCAGGGTTCACCGTCCTTCGCGTCGGGACAGTTGAGCGCCTTGGCGAATATCCGTGCAGTAGTGGTCTTCCCGACACCACGCGGTCCCGCGAACAGATAGGCGTGCGCAACGCGTTCAAGACGAATCGCATTCAACAGGGTGTTGACAACATGTCCCTGTGCAACGACTTCCTGAAAAGTAGCGGGCCGATATTTCCTTGCTGTGACGAGAAAAGACATACAACTTTGCCATTCTTTACAATGAGAAAAGTTATATGTTGGCGGGATGAGAAGCAAATGAAATGCCGATTGTTTCCATTCGCACGAATGGGTCCTCGCGGTGATGAAAACCTGCCGAAACAGATTCAGGCGGCAGGGAGGGTGATCGAGACCAGTGTCCCTTCTCCCGGGTTGCTTTCGATACGGATATCGCCTTCCATATCATCAATGATTTTCTTGACGATGGAGAGACCCATGCCCATGCCTTCCGTTTTGGTCGAGAAGTTGGGTTCGAAAATACGTTTCTGCAGCTCGGGGGGGATGCCGCTTCCACTATCACGAATAGTGATGTGGATGGAGTGTCCGTCGCTCCAGCCCCTTACGCCGACAGTCCCGCTGTCGTGCATGGCCTGGACGGCATTTCGCAGCAGGTTGGTGAAGGCGCGTGCAAGTTCTTCTGCATCCGCGAGTACCGGTGGCAAGGGATTCTCAAAGACAACATCGAAACGGATAGAGGGGTGATTGCCGAACAACCCGACGGTTTCCCGGAGGATGTCCTCGAGGTCGACCCGCGCAGTGTTTCGTTTCGGCATGCGCGCGAAGCGGGAGAATTCATCGCTGATACGCGAGAGACTGTCGATCTGGTCGATGAGTGTGTGTGTCACCTTTTCAAAGATATCACCGATATGCTGTGCGCGGTCCTGCCACGCACGTTGGAGATGTTGAACGGCGAGTTTCATCGGTGTCAACGGGTTGCGTATCTCATGAGCGACCTGTTTGGCCATCTCTTTCCATGCCAGCTCGCGTTCTGCGGCGGCCAGTTCCTCCTGGCTTTTGCGCAGCCGCGCCGTCATTGTATTGAATGCGTGCATGAGGTCAACGATCTCGGCAGAGCCGGTGATATGGACGCGACGATCAAGATCTCCCCTGGTGATATCGCGTGTCGCATGCAGCAATTCGTTCAGCGGACGGGAGATCTGTCGTGCGAGCGCGACACTCGCAAAGAGCACGAGCAGAGAGATACCTGCGATCCACAGGAAGATCGCGGCGGATGCGCGCGTATACCCCTGATCGATGCGATCCCGTTGAAAAAGCGTCGGTGTCGAGATGACGGCGGCGAGAGAGCCGTCGGCATCCCGAATAGCGCGGTATCCGACCTGATACGAGTAGTCGCCGATGCGTTCGGACGCAAAGGAGGCGTCGCGGCCGCGACGGACAATATTGATCCAGACCTCGGCATTGAGGCGGCTGTTGAGCAGACCGACATGATAAAGCTCCGGTTTACTCGTCGCAATCAGTTCCGTGCCCCTGTAGACGTTGACATCCTTCCCGGTGCGGAGAAGGAGTTCCTGGCAGAGTTGATCGTCGATGAATGCCGTAATATCCCGGAAAGCG
The DNA here is from genome assembly GCA_018224345.1 of Bacteroidota bacterium. GTDB lineage: Bacteria > Bacteroidota > Ignavibacteria > SZUA-365 > SZUA-365 > SZUA-365. Next base: position 14,483 of record JAGTUW010000188.1, on the reverse strand, counting down.
ATACTGTCCGGTTTGCGTGCGAGAATGTTGGTTCTTACGATATCAAGATCGTCACGGAGCTGCCGTTCGATTTCGATGCGTGTATTGTCAAGAAAAAATCCGCGGCCCGTCGTCCAGATAAGCAGGAGCGGGATCGCCGCGACACCGAGCAGCGCCAATTGCAGTTTGCGGGCAAAGGTCAGATGCGTGCGATGCCGTGTGCGCTGGGTGAGCAGTGTAAAGAACAGCCACAGCACCGCACTGAAGGCAAGATAGAGAACGGCAATACGAAGAGAACGATACGCGGTCAGGAGAGGATTAGACTTCCCGCGCGTGATCGCGAGGACTTCTTCTTCCCGTTCCGATAGCCGCATGAAGTAAGTTTGCAAATCCTCGCCCTCTACAGGCAGCGTATGCCACACTGTTTCAGTTTCATCGGCGAGTGCGGTGCGCACAGTGGCGGGAAGGCCAGATGCGCGCTCAAGGAATTGGTTCGAGGTTTGCACGAGTTGTCCGTTCACAAAGCGGCTGACAATATACCGGTCTTCCGGTGCAGAACTCTGTTTCAGGGGAGCATTTCGCAGCAGGTCGATGCCCGGGCCCGTCATTTCCATCGGGTCCAGTGCCTCGAGGACTACGACGGCGACGAGTCCGGGGTGCTCGCGAGACTGAAGATCGGTGTATCCCTGATAGAACCGCCGGGCTCGATTTTCCAGTTGACGGTCCGTTCGTTGCACGATCCCCTCGATTCGTTCCATGGTTTCTGTCATGGCATGCATGGACAGGAGGAACGGGTCGCTCCCGACGGCGAAGCGCGAACGCGGTGTGCCACTTGAATCAAGAAGCAGGATCGCGCTGTTGTTCCGGAGTCTGCTGAGAGGTGAGCCCGACCAGATGCGGAACGCCGCTTCGTGATCCGCAGCCGCAGTATCGGTCATGGCGGGGAGGACGCCTGTTTCCGCTCGTGCGACATATTGCAGCGTCTGCTCCATGAGTACCTGTGACCACCCATCGACCGGGCGGGCATAATCGATGGCGATAGCCTCGATTTCACCAGCGCGTTTTTTCTCCATCGAATGTCCGAACAAGACGACGGTCAGAATTGACCCGAGTATGACTGTGGCAAGAAGAGGCGCAAACAGGGTATCAGAGCGGTTGCGGAGGGGGGGGACCCGCAGAAACAACGGAAGAACGAATACGAGCATGTATATGCCATACGCCCAGAGCGGGAGAACTGTCTCTTCGGTCGTGAGAAGAAACAGGAGCGACCCGGCAACGATACCGCCGCTGATCCAGAGCGCTTTTATGCCGGTGCGGGCGAGTGGCGCGATGGCGTGTTTGACGAGAAGGTACATTGCGAGCAGACCGAAGCCAAGCGCCAGTGAGAGCAGGTAGCTGTTGCCGATCATCAGCATGTACATCGGTTCATCCAGCAATCCGTCGACACGATCGAAGTTGAACGTCGAATCGATGACAAAACTCTGTATCGCCGCACTGAATCCGCATAGAGTGAACGGAAGGACTGCAAAAACAAGCAAGACTGTTGCGAGCCGGGAAAACGGGCCGCGTGGCGCATCGTCTGCCGGAAGTATGACACGGTAAAGTCCCACGGTGGAGAGGAGCACGGCCAGCAGGGTCAGTGTCAGTTCCACGGGAGAAGCGGTCAGACCCCACCCGAAGGTTGAAGCGAAGTATGCCGGATTGAGTAATGTGTCGGGGAAGACTTTTTTTGCGAAGTCGATGGCAAGAAAGCCGATGCGCACGACCCAGATATGCAGCAGTAGCGTCACGGTGGAGACGGCCGGCCTGAGAGTACGGTAGAAACGGAACATGGGAATTGATGCAATCAACACGGTGACGAAGAGCAGCAACAACAGAATGCGGTCGAACTGCCCTGCGATCTGTTCCCGCCAGGCTTCTTCCGCGATCGAGGCGAAGGAAACATAGCCGAGTGTGTCGGGTTCTGCGATGAAAGGGACGAGCACGCGTCGATCGTCGCTTCTCACATCGGACAGTCGTGAGAATTCGAGATCGATTTCAAGTTCCCGGGATAATGTCGTCAGCACACCTTCGCTTGCAAGGAAGCGTTCATTGACGGGGAGAGAGGTCGTCAGCGGAGTTGCCACGGAGAGGGTACCGTATGCACGATCGCTCTCGTCAAGCACGGCAATCGTGGCGACAAGCATGATAAATGGACTCTGGGTAGTAATGGTAAAGCCCGGCGGAAGGAATTCCCGGGATTGCGGACGTATCGGTTCTCCACCATATGCCTGCAGTACCCCGTTTTTATCGCGGAGTTCATAGGAGAATTGCTGATCCTGCATGCGTGTGATCACGCGTTGCCTTGCGCCCTGGTCGTCACCTTCTCCCATGTCGGTCCGCAGGATGTGTACGATGTCATCGTCGCTGACAAGGGACGTCGCCTGCCTGTGCAGTTCAATCCGCAGGTCTCCGAGGCGTGAATTGATCAGCGCGGCCTGTGATGTATTGACTTCCTGCTGCAGAGTCGGCCATTCCGCGTGTATGGTGCGGAGGAAGTACGCACGTGCCGCGAAGACGAGGGCGAGCATAAGGAGCAACACGGCGGTAGCATAAAGCCATCGCCGTTCTCGTACGCCTCGCACAGGTTGCTGCTTCATAGTCTTCGGTGTTCTGCTGTCAGCGGGCAGTGATGGTGATTTGATTGATCACCCATGTATCGTCGACGAGTGCCAGGCTCAGAAACATCTCGGCTGTCTGACGCCGGCCGCGCCAGTCGTAGGTCAGCGGTCCGAACCCATAGGGGTTGCGCACGGAAAAATTACGACTGCTGAAGGAGAAGCTGATCGCCTTATGTGTAGAGAAGTACGACTCGAGTATCCGGAATGCCTGTTCTGCGCTGTAGTAGCCATTGATACCGGTAAAAAAATTGAGGTGAATCCGTTTCCCGAGCGAAGGGCGTAACAATGCAATCTTTCCGGAGGAAAGCGCATCTTTTGCTCCGAGCAGAAGTATCCTTGCCGCGCGTTCCGTATCCTGCCGGTCGTCCTGTGTCTTCGGTACAGGAAGGCAAGCATCATTATCGGGTTGGATGATGTCGGATGACGGTCCCGCATGGGCATGCAATGTCCCCGATATCATCACGCTCAGCATGAGCGCCAGCAGCAGGATGAAATGCCTGAATCTCATATCTACGAACATACGGGAGGGAGGTCCGGTTTGCAACTCCAAGCACAGGAGGATGGAAGGTCGATCCGCAATGCACACCGATGGCGTGGGAGAGGACCGACCGTGTCCCGGGACGTGACGTATATCGCGTGAGCTATGCTTTGCACGAGCGTGCACGCCCTGCATCATCGGCATACCGGGGGTGTTGTCAGCGGCGTACACGGCTTGTCCTGCTGTCGCGCGATACCGGGCGATTGCCGGTCCGGGCGTCTCTGTCGTTGTCTGTATGTCCCTTGCGGGAGACGCCCGTTCCGGCTTCGTTCCCGGAATGTCCCCGTGAAGCGGAGCTTTCGCGATTTCGGGTGGGACTGGAGATGGACCGTGTCGCAGATCGCTGGGTGGGGGATAGAGTATTTGCCCGATCCATGCTCCGCTGCCTGTCCGGGGAAGGGGAAGAAAATCTTGTGATGCCGCGTGTCGCATCTCCGGCTGCAGCCTCAGATCGTGAACGTGTGGAGGTTCCGGAGGAGATATCCGATCGTGAACGTGTGGAGGTTCCGGAGGAGACATCCGGGCGGGAACGTGTGGAGGTTCCGGGGGAGATATCCGATCGTGAACGTGTGGAGGTTCCGGGGGAGACATCCGATCGTGAACGTGTGGAGGTTCCGGAGGAGATATCCGATCGTGAACGTGTGGAGGTTCCGGGGGAGACATCCGATCGTGAACGTGTGGAGGTTCCGGGGGAGACATCCGATCGTGAACGTGTGGAGGTTCCGGAGGAGACATCCGATCGTGAACGTGTGGAGGTTCCGGGGGAGACATCCGATCGTGAACGTGTGGAGGTTCCGGAGGAGACATCAGATCGTGAACGTGTGGAGGCAGCATTGCGATCAGGAGTGCGAGTGACACCGCTGCTTCGGACACGGGTTCCGTCGCTGCCTGTCAGCACGCGTGTACGTGTATCGCTGTAGCTGATGCGTTCGTAGGACTTCTGATAATCGCGTCGTGTTTTCAGTACGGGTGAGGCATAGACCGCGACATGTGGTGGACGGGCGAACGCACGTACGGGCCGGTAGTTGCGATATCCAAGGGCACAGTCAACGTAGCGCAGGGGCCGATAGCGATGAACCGGTACGGCACGCAGTTCAAATTTCCAGAACGGGCCTGCGAACATGAGGCGGTGTGTTGCGCGGGGATAGTAATCGTAGGCCCACCAGTAGTCGTAATCACGAGCGAGGCGCACCACATAGCGGGGGCAGTCAGTTGCGTACGGATCGAAGCGGACGTTGCGGCCGTGGCAGTCGTAGCAGGCGTAACGTGGGTACCATACGCGCCGGCCGATGAAATACGAAACAGTCGCTTTCGCATGGAGGTGTGAAGCAGACGTCAGGCGTCGGTTGATATTATTGATAGCGAGAAAGGGATCACCGACGACGTGGTTGATGTCCAGATGGTAGTTCCCGCGGCGCACACCGTAACGGAAGGGTCGGTGGCTGCGGCTTGCCACTGCGTGCAGATACACGACACCATCGGGTCCCCGGGCGCGATAGGACCACGCATCATAGTATTCAGACAGCTGATAGGTCATTCCACCGAAGACGAAACCATCATCCGGATAGCGCGGGAAGAGGATTTCGACTTCTCCATCCGAGCCGATTCCATAGATTGTGACATGGCAATCATCATTTGCGCGAAACCAGACATGCACCATTTCTCCCGGCGCGTAAATTTCATCCTGTGACCGGTTGGTCCACACATCAACACGCAGGTTGTTTCCACGGCTGATGATGGGGCCGATGGTTGCAATCGCCTGTGCTGAAGAGGTGGACACCTCATGTATGCGGTCGTCTGCTGCTGCAATGGCTTCATGGAAGTGGAAACCTGCATTGATCAGGGCCGGCATTGTGCTGTTTGTGGCGGCGGTCCCGATGGGAGTTTCTCCGGATGCCATCGACCGGGGCAGGAGAATCAGGGCCATCGATATTGCGAGGAGAAGAAGGATGCGTTTCATGGTCTTGCTCCGGTGAAAGAGGATGATGGAATCAGTGAGTTTGCGGGTCCGGGTGTCGGGTACTCTCGTGTGATCAGTGTCTCCTCGTGAGACTGCGTATTCGTTTCTGCAGTGATCCTCGATCCGCGCGGATCAGTTCAGGATTTCCGCGGGAGACCTGATAGGCCCAGTCAAAGACGACGCCATCGGCGTCGATATCGACGAGACGGATTTTCGCATAGTGTCCGTTGAAAGTTTTAATGACGTAGGTATGGCCTCTGACAGCGAGCGCGTCGCCTGTGGGGTTCCAGCCAGAGGACGGGGCGGCGCTGATGTCATCGATGCTTGTGGTATGGCCCATGTCCTGGATATCGGTGTCATCCCAGACGACGAGATAAGGGATATTCTGGTCAGTGATTTCGAAGAAGAAGTCAGTCAGCTCCGTGTCGTAGTGTACGATGGCGTATTCAGAGAAATCGTATCCGGACCGGCCCGGAAGCAGGAAGCGATCGAGGAGGGAGACGCCACGTCCTTCGGGGCGGGGGGTATCGTAGGCAACATCACGACTCAATTCGCTTTCATTGCCATCCACATCATAGGCGGTGACCGCGTAGTAGGCGGTGACGCCGTTGCTTGCGCCGCGGTCGATGAAGCCTGCCGTTCGTGAATTGCCGATTATCTCATAGACGCCGTTGTAGCGGTCACTGACGTACACATTGTAGCCTGAGAGATCCGGCTCCTGATTTTCGATCCACCGCAATTCCACCGCATTATCCAGTGAAATTGAAACGATGCCTACTGGCGGGAAGGGAGGTGTACTGTCTCCATAGACGATATGGTCGTCATTGCGTCCGCAGCTGGCGAGGGGGAGAAGCAGCAGGGTAATGAGGAAGTAACGGGATTTCATTGTCTTGACTCCTTGTCTGTGTGCCCTTATTCTATAACAAAGACAGTGCCAAAACCTGTACCGGATGATTTTTTACTCTGAAAGCAGGATTTGCCGTCGTGCAGGCATGTGGCTGTCCTCTGTGGAGGACAGTCCCGTGGACGACGTGTGTGCGGCAAGAGGAGTCGTTGACTGGTGGTTATTTATGACCTGAAGAAGTGTGGATCTCGTGTGCGCGCAGGTTGATCGTGCTGAACACTGCCGGGTTTGTATGCGGGGATGCGGCTTCTGTTCATGAGCAGGTGAATCGGCAGAGGTAGAGGAGAAGAGAAGGACGAGAGAAAGTACAGAGACAAGAGGAAGCACAGAGCGTCAGGGGGTCTTTTCAGTCGTGAGGTGCAGAAAGACAATCTCTGTCTATTGCGTCAGAAAGCAATATCCAGGACGGAGACGAGGTGCAGGTGCTGCGTTCAGGGAGGAAAAAGATGAAAGAAAGGCCGTCGTAGGGAGGCGGCCTTTCAAAGCTGTTGTGTGGGAAGCTGAATTATTCTTCCGTGAGCTGATATTTTGCGAGAAGGCGATCCGCGTCGGGATGGAAGCGTGTATTCTTGCTCTCTTTGACCTTCTCCAGCATTTTTTTTGCCTTGTCCATCTCGCCTGCTTCGCCATAATTCATCCCTGCCATCAGGTAGCGTTCGGCGGTGAGGAGTTCGTTCTCGAAAGATGTAGCGGCCCTTTCGAAGAGCGAAGCAGCTTCCTCGTGTTCACCACGGGCTTCATAGACTGCAGCCTGTCCGGCAAAGACAGAAGCCCGCAGCATGTTCGTCCCGGGGGAAGCATCTTTGAAGGTTGCCATCGCCTTGTCGAGTTCATTGGTAAAGAGGTAGGCATTCCCCAGGTAGAGTTTTGCGATTTCTCCAGTCGGAGTGCTGCCATATTTGTCGACGATTTCCTCGAGACCGATGATGCCCTGTGCGGGATTTCCGTTGATGGCGATATCGTATTGCTGTTGCTGATACAGTTCCTGCACTTTCCGCAATTCGCGGTTGGCGGCGAGATCATCGGCTGCCCTTCCGGAGCTGTAGAGGTATGCAACAATGATAATCGCCACGATACCGAGGACAACACCACCGAGGATTTTGGGATTCTCCCTGATCCAGAACTGTGCGGTGGTGAAAAAATCGGTGGTGCGCGATGTGGGCGCGGCCTGACGAGCAGAAATCTTTTTCTTCGCGGTTAACACAAACGATCTCCGGTTGAATCAATGCTTGTGGAAAAACTCAGTTTGTACGCCTGGGGGGAGTCGAACCCTCAACCTTTGGCTCCGGAGGCCAACGCTCTATCCGATTGAGCTACAGGCGCATGTACGCATCGCGCTGATGAACGCGGGATAATCTCCGCGAATGGCGCAAACATAAATATACGAAAGTTTTCATTCCCGCAAAGGGATCAGAGATGTTCAAGATATTCGAGAATGAACGGGTTGTGGTTGCGTTCGAACCCGATGGTAGTTGCTTCGCCGTGTCCTGGATAGACGATAGTGTCGTCGGAGAGTGTGAGCACTTTCTTCGTTATGTTTTCCATGAGTGCATCGTAATCTCCTCCGGGAAGATCGGTACGTCCGATGCTGGAATGGAAAAGCACATCGCCGGAGAGAAGGATGTTCTCACGCATTTCATAGAGCAGGATATGGCCTGGAGTGTGGCCGGGAGCATGAATGATGCGGAGACGCAACCCGCCGCATTCCAGCACGTCCCCTCCCTCGAGAAGGTGTGTTGCTTTCATGCCTTCTATCGGAAGGTCCAGTCCGGGAAAATTCGACATGGGTTGTTCCAGCATCGGTGCGTCTGCCGGGTGGATGTACACCGGGGTTCCCAGCGAGCGCGCGAGTGGCGCAACGTCCCCGACGTGGTCGAAATGGCCATGTGTCAGGACAATCGCGATCGGATGCAGGCGTTCCTGTTGTAATAGAGAAACGAATCGGGCATGTGACTCCATCGGTACGTCGACGATGACGGCTTCGCGCGACTGCTCGTCGGCGATCAGGTAGCCGCGTGTATCGACCGGTCCGGCTTCAATGGAATGGAGAATCATAGTGCTTCCTTGATGTTCGGAGTTCGAGACGTGTTCATGCCGACATTCCGTATGCGGGCAATGGTTGGCCGCCGGAGGGACTTACAGGACCGCACCGAATGTACCGTGGTTGCGGTCTGGAATGGAAAAACGGGGCCGTTGCCGCGTTTTTTTTTTCGCTCCCCGGGCAAGACTCGAACTTGCAACCCTGCGGTTAACAGCCGCATGCTCTACCAATTGAGCTACCGAGGAATCACAGATTCTAAAAATAACGTTGATAGACAACAGAGTCAAGTAAAATCATCATTATTTTCATGCATTTATTTTTAACCTTTTTCGCACGGCTTCAGTGTTCGAGAGGGAAAAATCGTATATTGAACTCGCCGTTCGTCTCTGCATCTGTTACGGTGGCTGTTGCGATACTGAATGACTTCCCGTATCGAGACTTCAATGATTCTCCTCTGAAACTGCGGGTTGCTTTTTTGATAATTGGGTCGTAAGTTCTCCACTACTGATTGAGACATGTTTCGCGACATTCAGCTTGGCACACAAAAGCGAGAATGAGCCTTATTTCAGACCACTATCCATATGACTCCCGGGGACAGAAGCGTGTTGCATTCCGCATTGCGTTTATCAATGAAATACATACACTATCACTTATTCACTCAACCCTCAACCTTTTAGGAGGACCTATGCGACAAAAGTTGCTTCAGAGAGTCGGGTTTCTGGGCATCATGATGCTTGCGACGGGAGTCATTCTTTCGGGCTGCATTGAGGAGCCCAACCCGCCTGTTCTGGATCGTGTCACCTCGGAAGTACGTTTCGTTCACGCCGTTCCTGAGGGTCCACCCGTAGATATATGGGTCGACGACGAAATTGCAGCCGCGAACGTCAACTACAAAAGCGCATCTGCATATCTGACCGTAAAATCCGGTGACAGATTTCTCCGTCTCGTTCCCGCGGGTGCCGACACTGTCGAGTCGGTGTTTCGGCGCAGGGTGAGCGTTCGTTCCTACACGAAGATCACCATGGCGTTTCACGGTTCTATGGAAGACGTTACTCTGCTCAGCACGCAGGAGCGTTTTACGTATGCGGATGAGACCAGTATGCTGGAAGACAGCGTGGATGTGAAGCTGATCAACCTGGCGAACACCGGGACACGGTACAAACTGCAGCGTCTGGTGGAGGAACCCAACAACTATGAAGATATCATACCGCTGGTTCAGGCATTGTCGCTGTCTCCGTACATCCGCTTGGTAGCCGAGACGAACAGGTTTGCGGCGGCGACAGAAGCAAATTCACGCGTGGTTGAATTTGATCATGAGTTCCGGACGCCCGGTTACCGTTACACCTTCATCGTCGTCGGTAATACGGGGGCACTTGATGTCCTGCGACTCCAGGATGAACCCGTGAATTGACACTGTACGCCGGTCAGGGCGTGATTGGTGGAACAATCCTAAGTATCGCCCTGCTTGATCGGCATCTTTCGGAGGAAGCAAATAGTAACAATCGTTTCTTCAAGTACTGAAGGAGGATATTATGCACAAATGGTTCCTGATTGCAGTCCTCTGTACCCTGATCCCGGCTGCCGCATTGGCACAGACTGGCAAACTCGCCGGAAAGGTTACAGATCGCGAGACAGGGGAGCCGCTGATTGGTGCGAACGTCATGATCGAAGGAACAGATCGTGGTGCCGCGACCAATATCAATGGAGAGTTCGTCATTTTGAACGTCCCCATTGGCACGGTTACTCTCGTCGCAAGTTATATCGGATATCAGCAGATCACGCTGCGCGATATTCTGGTCAAGAGCAATGAAACAGCCTCAGCCGATTTTCAGTTGCCGAGCGATGCATTCGAGGTCGGGGAGGTCGAGATCCTTGCCGAACGCCCGCTCGTCGACAAAAACGTCACCAACAGCAAGACCACCGTCACGCAGGAGCAGATCGAGAATCTTCCCGTCCGCGGGGTTGATGCGATTGTCGGCCTGCAGGCTGGGATCGTCAGTCAGGGTGGAAATCTGCATGTACGCGGAAGCCGTGGTGACGCCACCGGTTTTATTGTTGACGGGATCAACGTCAACAATCCCATATTCGGTGGACGGGCCCTGAGCGTCATCAACAATGCCATTGCAGAGATCAATTTTCAGGCCGGGGGTTATTCAGCCGAGTTTGGTGGCGCCAACGGCGGACTGATCATGACAACGACGCGCAGCGGTACGCGCCAGTTCAAGATCGGTTTCGAGACATATACCGACAGTTGGTCGGAACCCGGTGAGGAGAACGTTCTCGGTTCATACAATTACGGGAACAGTCTCTACGCGTTGACCGCTGGCGGTCCACTGTTCGGTCCCGCACGTTTTTTCGTCGCAGCTCAGAATTCTTTTGCGCGGACTCCAGCCACCTACCGGGGTGCCTACACACTTGCCGACACGTATGATGCCACATTGCGCAACACGCCGGCACATGCGCTGCTGTCGCCCGAGGAACAGGCAAAGGTTGGTATTTTTGACCCGCGTCTTGGATCATCGGCGAAGAAAATCGACTATACCTACCCTGCTGCTTACGTCCATAACGCCGCCAGTGAGGCATGGACATTCACCGGGAATCTCACGTTTGATCTCAATCCGATCAACGTGCGAGTGGGTGGAACCTACAGTTATGCCACCAGCCGAGATGGAGCCGGGATCACGACAGGCTACCAGGTTGGCCGCACTGCGGAAATGGTCGATGGACAGCTGGTATACAATGCGGATGATCTGTTTCTGGGAAACCAGCAACGCGCGTTGCTGCGGGAATCCGAGAATTATTCGCTCAATGTGAAAATGACGCATCTGCTGAGTCAGAACACGTTCTACGAAGTCTTTCTGAACTATTTCGGCAGTTTCGCCATGCTGATGGATCCGGATCACCAGCATAATATTTTCGACTATGGTGATTCCACCGCCAATGCCCAGTACGGTTATATGTATCGTGCCGACGGTCTCAATCCGTTGCCCGTCCAGCTGTTCGGTGACAATTACCTCAGTTTCGGAGCAGGAGAGACCGGATACGGATACCAGAAGAATCGCTATAATTCTATTTCCGCGAAACTCAATTTCGTGCACCAGGTCGGACGCACGCATGAGATCAAGGTCGGTGCCGAAGCGCAGCGCTTTGACGTGCGGCAATTTGCTATTACTGCGTTCACACTGAAGAGTTTCTTCCGCAGCAATCCCGATGCGACGCCGGTGCAGCAGGCCGTCAACTCACGGACGAACAATTACGGCTATGATCAATGGGGAAGCCAGGTCGACAGCGGTCCTGACGGTCCGCGCAATCCGATCTTCGCTTCCGCCTATGTCCTCGACAAGATCGAGCTTGAGGATCTGGTCATCAACATCGGTATGCGCTACGATTACATCGATACCGACACGAAGGAGTTCGTGGATCCGAGCAACGTCCAGTTTGACGATAACGGAATGATATCGCAGGAGAGCGAAAACCTCAGGGATGTGGATCCTTCGGCGACATTCAGTCCGCGCATCGGTTTTTCTTTCCCTGTCACGGATCAGACTGTGTTTTATGCGCAATACGGCAAGTTCGTGCAGCAGTCCCGGCTTCGTGACATTTACCTCGGGAACGCAATTTCTGCCAGCAACATCAGGGGCGGATATGCGATTCAGAATCCGGTCGGTTTCGGATTGCGGCCTGAAGTCACGCTGCAGTACGATTTCGGTTTCCGTCAGCAGATCGGTGACTACATGGCCTTCGACCTCGGTGCGTTCTACAAGGACATCCGGGATCAGATTCAGCAGCAGCAGATCCCCGCTTCCTCCGGTGCCCAGCATCTGGCCTATTATGCATGGGTGAACGGAGATTTTGCGACAACATCAGGTGTATCGCTGAAAATTGATCTGCGTCGGGTCGAACGTGTCCAGGCTTCGGTCGATTACACCTACTCCGACGCCCGCGGGACGGGCTCTGCACCATCGACGGCGTTTCGTTCGATCTGGCTTGCACCCACCGACACGCCGTATCTGCCGAAGTATACCACGTTGCTCGATTTTCACCAGACGCATCGTGGCTCAATCAATATAGACTATCGTTTCAGTCGCGGCGACGGACCGAAGCTCGGAGGAGTGTCCTTCCTCGAGCGCACAGGCCTGAACCTGTTGTTCACATTCAACAGCGGACATCCCTACACCCGTGTGGATCAGAACAGTTACGACAACCGTCGTCAGCCGATTGAAGTGCTCAATGAATCCGTGACGCCGTGGAATTTCCAGATGGATTTCCGTCTTGACAAGACGGTGGACATCGCCGGCCTCGACGTCAACTTCTACATCTGGGTGATCAACTTGCTTGACACCAAAAACGTCACCGATGTATTCATTCAGTCCGGCAGCGCCGCAGACGACGGATACCTTGCGACTGTCGCGGGTCGTCAGCAGCTCCAGACCTATCAGCAATACGGCGACGTGTTCGAAAATCTGTATCGGGATTATTATTACCAGACCTATCTGATGAACGCGAATATTTTTGGCCCGCCGCGGCAGGTGCGTTTCGGTCTGCGTATTGATTTCTGATCCCATGCGGAAGGCAGGTAAGAAATGAACAAACGTAGAAGTAATACAAGGAGACTGGCATGAACATCATCGGAAGATTGTTCCTGTTGCTCGCTCTGCTCTGCTTCGTGGCCGACGTACAGGCCGGTGAGCACAAGGGCGGCAAGGACAAGAACACGCTGCGGAAAGCGGCGGACAATGACGTATACGATTTCATCGGAATAAACAGCATTCTGATGTGGATGTCCAATAACGGAAGTACCGCACACAATCCCATGAGCGACGGTTCGGGTCTCGAATGGCCCCGCGGCTCCGCAAAGTATGTTGTTTTTCAGGACGGATTAATCTGGGGTGGCACGGTCGGTGGCGAAATTCGCGTCGGTGGTTCCACTTACCGTCAGGGGTTGCAGGCAGGAAATATCCTTGCAGATGGCAGCCCGGCAGACCCCAGCGACCCGGTACACCGCATCTATAAGGTGCGAAAGCTCAGCAAGGAAGAGTTCGGAAGAATGTCGGGTGACGAGCAGGTACGCCTGCGCACAGATTTTGAGGAATGGCCTGTGCAATTCGGTGCAGAGTATTCGGACAATGACAACAACGGTGTCTATAATCCTGACTTCGATGCCTGGTTGGACGGCGACTCCAATGTCGACACGCCGTGGTTAATCGGAGACGAGGTGCTCTGGTTCGTCTCCAATGATCTCGATCCCGCCCGTACCAGCAACTTGTATGGTACGGCTCCCATTGGTGTGGAAGTACAGACGATGGTTTGGGGATACAATCAGACAGGTCCGCTCGGCAATATGATTTTCAGCAAGTACACGGTGATCAACAGAGGCACCGACGATCTGGAAAACGCATATTTCGCGCAATGGTCCGACCCTGATCTCGGAGATGCCGCCGATGATCTGGTCGGTATCGATACGACCCTCTCTCTCGGGTACGTGTACAACGGGTTTGCAAGGGACGATGTCTATGGTGTTCCACCAGCGGGTGGCTATGACTTCTTCCAGGGTCCTATTGTACCGGGCGATGCCGGAGATGAGGCTATCTATAACTTCGGAACTATTGAAGGATGGAAGAATCTCGAGGTTTCGTCGTTCGCATTCTACATCAATTCCGACCCGATCTATCAGGATCCCGATCTCGGTACAGCCGAAGGCGCCATACAGATGTACAACTATCTGGAAGCACGTCTCTATGACGGATCGGCCTTCGTTGATCCTCTGACCGGTGAGGAGGTGGATATCACGCTTGCGGGCAATCCCGTGACAAATGAGGGTTGGATAGACGGCATTGTCAATCCTCCCGACGACCGTCGTTTTCTGATGACGACCGGTCCATTCACACTTCACAGAGAGACCGACATGGCCGCCGGGAAGCTGAACAGGCAGGAAATTGTCGTCGGTCGCATCGTGGGCCTCGGTTCGGACCGCATTTCTTCTCTCGAAGTTCTCCGGTACTATGATCGATTCGCACAGTTGGCCTTCGACAACAATTTTGATCTTCCGCAGGCGCCACCGGCACCGGTGGTTGAGGTATCCACGCAACCGAATACGATTCTGTTGAGCTGGGGTTCGCCGAGTTCCGTACAGGCAACCGAGACGTTCAATGATCGCGGATATGCGTTCGAAGGGTATAACGTTTATCAGTTACCGACGCCGAGTTCGGGTTTGTCCCAGGCCCGTCGTCTCGCGACCTTCGATGTCATCAACAACATCGCGACCATATTTGACGAGGTCATTGATGAACGGACTGGTGCTGTCGTCGTGCTGCCCGTGCAGTTCGGTACGGATTCTGGTATCGAACGGGTAATCGAGATTTCCAATGATGCGCTCACTGATCGCCCGTTGGTAATCAATC
>JAGTUW010000187.1 GCA_018224345.1 Bacteroidota bacterium | reverse complement strand
CTTCTCCGATGTCGACTTTTTCGACACGTCGCAGCAGTTCGACGATGGTCGTTTCCTCGTTGTAGCAGGGGATGATAATGGAGAGTGTCGGCATGGGTTGCGTCTCGGTAAAGCAATCCTGTAAGATAAGGGAAATCAAGGGAAGAGGGAAGTTGCATTTCCAGGCGCGCCGCGGTGGGCAAGGAGAAGAATAACCCCAGGGTTCACAGAGGACACAGAGATCCTTTATGAAAAGGTCTCCTTGCCCTTCTCGTGTTCCATGGTTCCTCACGTCTCACATCGCAGAAATTGCATTTCCCCTGCGGGTATGCTATCTTTTATATTCCGCTGGCGACGTACCCAAGTGGCTTAAGGGGACGCTCTGCAAAAGCGTTATTCATCGGTTCGAATCCGATCGTCGCCTCCACGCGCACCGGCCGACTCAGCCGGTGCGTTTTTGTTTTCACGCGGAATGCAGGCACGGACGAGCGGGGGTTTGCCAAGAAAAGGGCAGGTACGGACGAGCGGGGGTGAGACAAGAACGGGCAGGCACGGACGATCGGGGGTGAGACAAGAACGGGCAGGCACGGGGGCCTGCCCGGACGACGGACGATCGGGGAGTTGCACTCTACTGGCACGGGATGTATCTTGCTTTGATACCTGAGGACTGTGCATGGATTCAATCGATGATGCGCCGTCCGGTATTGCATGAAGCTGTTGAAACGCGCCGACTGCGGCCGGTTGCAGAAATGCGCTTCATGCATGGAGCTCACACCCGCCGGGGTGGCGGAATTGGTAGACGCGAAGGACTTAAAATCCTTTGGATTCGAAAGATCCGTGCGGGTTCGAGTCCCGCCCTCGGTACCAGGCAGCCGGCATGATCAGCAACAATTTCAATCCATCATTATGATCGCATCGCATCCCATGGATTCTTTCCTGTCTGCGACCCGCCCGCTTCCACGCTTGCGTCGTCGCTGCATCCCCGCAGTTCGCTCTGTTTCTCCGGAGGCGCTTCCCGGTGATCGCACTTCCATGCAGTTGCTGCTGTGCATTCTCGTACTGATGACCATGGCGCTTTCACTGCAGGCACAGGATGCAGGGGCATTGCGCAGTGGCGATGAGGAGCGCGGGAAGCCAGATCGCCAGACGGCCGGGTCGGACATGCTGTCTGTCGTGGAAGTGCCGGTCAACGACAGTACGTATATTGTCGGACCGGGCGACAAGTTGAGTGTCAGTATTTTCGGCACAAGTTTTTATTCCTATGTCGTACCGGTGGCCAGTGATGGTACGGTGGTCATTCCCGGTTTCGGCACCGTGTATGTCCGGCATGCGACGCTGTTGCAGGTACGCGAAAAAATCCATGATCTTCTGAGAGATGAAGTCAGAAGTGCGGAAATCATCGTCAGTCTCGCAGAGGCACGCCGCGTAAAAGTCACCGTTGCAGGCGCCGTGCAGGAAGCGGGTATCGTCACGCTCCCTGCAACCGCGCGTGTTTCGGAAGCGCTGGCAGCGGCCGGTGGAGTGATCGAGGACACCACGTCGCTGCGCAATATCCGTATCCGTCGCGGAAACGGCGTCGATGACACCGCTGACCTTTTACGCTATTTCCGTATCGGTGATCTGGACGCCAATCCCTTTGTCAGCGGGGGTGATCGTATCTTCGTTCCGCCGATCAATCGCACGATCAGTGTGTACGGCGCAGTCGGAAGGGAAGGACGTATGGACTATGTCGAGGGGGAGCGCCTCAATGAACTGATCGAAGTCTGCCAGGGTATTCTCGCCAGCGCTTTCCTCGACAGCGTCGAGGTCGTGCGATTCCGGGAGGACAATGTCACGACGGATCGCTTTTTTCTCGATCTGCGCGGCTATCCTGACAATCAGGATGTAAACATCGTCATGTTTCCGGGCGACCTGGTTCTCATCCGCTCGATTCCCCGCTTTCAGAGACACCGTCTGGTTCTGGTTACCGGCGAAGTACGACATCAGGGGAGTTATGCCATCGAGGAAGGGAAGACGCGTCTGAGTGGCCTGATCGCACGCGCCGGCAATTTTACCGACAATGCGTCACTGGAAGAAGCCGCGGTGATACGGAAACCACCGGAATCGGAAAAAGACATCGAATTCGAGCGTCTGCAGAAAATTCCCGCAGCCGACATGCGTGAAGATGAATACGAGTATTTCAAAGCCCGTTCGCGCGAAAAAGTCGGTATGATGGTGATCGACTTCAAACGTCTTTTTCTTGAGGGAGACAGCAGCCAGGACATTTACATGCGGGATGGCGATGTCGTGGAAATACCGAAACTCAAGAATTATGTCCGCATTATCGGACGTGTCAATACTCCCGGCAACGTCATCTACAATCCTGTATGGAATTTCATGCAGTATATCGACGCCGCTGGTGGCTTCGGGTGGCGGGCGGACAAGGGTGATGTGCGCGTGGTCAAGGCACGCACAGGCGAATTGGTCAAAGCGAAGAATACGGGTGACTACCAGCTCGAGCCCGGTGATACGATCTGGGTACCGGAAGTTCCGGAACTGAAATTCTGGGAAATAGCCCTGACCACACTCGGGGTGATTTCACAGGTTGCAGGCATTGTCGGTATTGTCATTGCCATCTCGAATATGAACTGACGCGGACACGGATGATGCGGTCGCGCAGACGGCATGCCGGGATCACCGGGAATGCGTATTACAGAAGAATCGATTCATGACGGAAACACAAACATCATACCGCGACAGTGATCTCGAAACCTGGCGTTTTCTGTTTCATGCTGTCTGGTCCAGAAAAAAATCCGTGGCGGCCTTTGTCGGCATCGTCACCGTTGTCATGCTGGTCTATGTGCTGCTCATGCCACAGACCTTTACATCGACCGTGACACTGCTGCCCCCGCAACAGGAAAAGGGGGCGCTGGGACTCGGCTCGCTGCTGCAGGGAAACACGGGGCTGCCCATGTTCGATATCGGATCATCGCTCGGCTTCGGGTCCCGGCAGTCCGACATATTTGCCGAGATTCTGAAAAGTCAGTCCGTCGCCGAAAGTCTCATCGTCATGCACGACCTCGATCGCTGGTTTGCAGTTCCCGATGACCTCTCCCATCGCCACGCCATCAAACCTCTGAATGAAGCAACAGACATCGAAGTCAGCAAGAACGGGGTCGTCCGGGTCTCGGTGACACTCGGGACGGGGTATTTCCCCTCGTCGTCGGACATCGACTCGGTGCGTAATTTCACTGCAACTGTCACGAATGATTACGTTCACTGGCTCGATCGTATCAACCGTGAAAAACTGATTTCCAGCGCCAGGAACTCCCGTATGTTCGTCGAAGAGGAGATACAGCGCACGGAAGCGGAACTCGATTCGGCATACCGGCGTCTCGTGGCGTTTCAGCAGGACAACAAATCGGTATTTCTCGAAAAACAGATGGAAGCGGCGCTCACCGGCGCGGCATCGCTGCGGGAAAAACTGATGCAGGCACGGGCGGAACTGGGACTCAAACGGCAGGACTTTGCCGAGCACAGTCGCGTGGTCGAGCAACTGCAGACGGAAATCGATGCCTATGCGCAACAGTACGCCGCGTTGAGTACCGGTCAGGATGCAGGGGAAGAGGAGTTTGAAATTCCCTTCCAGCGTGTGCCGGAAGTCGCCCGCGAAATGGCCGGCTTTCTGCGGGATGTCAAGACTCTGGAACAGGTAATCAT
>JAGTUW010000186.1 GCA_018224345.1 Bacteroidota bacterium | reverse complement strand
CATTGAAACGCATCAATGACAAACAGACGGAATTGAAAACAGCGCTTGCAGATCTTGCAAAGCTGAAGGCGCAACAGTCCGCTGATGAGTCACAGGCGGAAACCGAGTATGAATCCGCAAAGCTGAATTTCGAACTCGCGAAGCTTGCGCGGGACAAAATGCAGTTCGAACCGGACGCTCGGAAGCGGGAAGCGGAAATTGAATTCGAGCGGGCCAAGCTGACCTTTGAGCAGGCAAAGCTCAATGTGAAGAACAAGGGGATCGTTCGGGAATCCGAGCTGGGGAATCTGCAATTACGCATACAACAGATCCGTTCCGATATCGCTGAATCGACAAAGGAAATGGAGCAACTTACAATCAAAGCACCGATCAGCGGACTGATTGTCTACGAGAACAACTGGTCGACGGGAAGAAAGATAGCCAAAGGTGATCAACCATGGGCCGGCATGCCGTTGATCAGCTTGCCTGATCTCTCGGATATGCAGACCGAGGTCAGTGTCAATGAGATGGATATCTCGAAAGTCCGGAAGGAGCAGAGCGTCATCGTCAGTCCGGACGCGTTTCCGGACAAAACATTCGAAGGGACGATCAGCAGCGTTTCGCAAATCGGACGACAGAAAGGACAGGGTTCGAATGTCAAGGTGTTTGATATCGTCGTTGATCTGACGGAGACCGATGAAGTGCTCAAACCGGGTATCACCACCACAAACAGAATCGTCGTCGACCATCTCGAGGATGTGATATTCATCCCTTTGATCAGCGTGTTCGAAGAGGAAGCAAATACCGTCGTATTTGTCGGGAACGGAACATCATTCGAAAAGCGGGAAGTCGTACTTGGGGCACGCAACGACAATTACGTCGTTGTCGAGTCCGGCCTTCAGCCTGGCGAGACTGTTGCATTGCGCAACCCCGAGAAGGAAGTCGACGACAGCGGAGCAACAGATCGGAAGCAGGCCGCCACACCGGCACAGACGGACCAGAGGGATACATGAGTCTTTCATTCGCGAAGTACCGCGAGGCGATTTCCATCGCCTATCAGAGTCTGACCCTGCACAAGACCCGTTCTTTCCTGACCATGCTGGGTATTGTGTTCGGTGTAGGCGCTGTCATCGCCATGCTCTCGATCGGAGAAGGAGCGCGCCAGGAATCACTCGAACAGATCGAAGTGCTCGGCGTTCGCAATATCATCATTCGTTCACTTCCCGAACCGAAAACCGAAGATGAAGAAGGGCCCGGCTCGGTACGGCCTCACGGTATTTCGCTCAAGGACGTGGACGCGATTCGTTCGATCTGCACCTTTGCCGAACAAATCACGGTGAACTGGGAATCGGACGTCGAAGCGCGCACATATCAGGGAAGTGCTTCGATAAAGCTCATCGGAACTACGCCGGAACATGAGGATATTTTCAATATTCGCCTGACAGATGGAGATTTCCTCACCGATCATCATCTTTCTGCCACGTCAAATGTGTGTCTCATCGGCAGTGAAGTAAAAAAGGAATTGTTCGGCTTCGCCAATCCGCTTCGTAAACTCGTCAAGATTGAGGATCAATGGTTTACGGTCATCGGCGTCATGGCTGCAAAGACGGAAGCGCTTACCGGTGATGCAACACTCCCCTCTCTGAATTCCGGAATCATCATTCCGTTGACGACAGCAATGGCCAAATTTCCACGTGAGATCACGACGAGCGCTTCCCGCATGGGCAGACGATTTCGATTTCGTAACCAGGCCGACAATGAATACCTTGATCGCAGTACGATCGATCTGATCGCCGTGCGTATCGACGAGGGAACCGATATCACCGAGGCTGCATCCATCATCTCCCGGCTTCTGAGCATGCGTCACGGAGATCAACATGATTTCACTGTCACGATTCCCGAACAGTTGATCGAGCAGAGCCAGAAGACACAAAGCATTTTCAACATTGTCATGGGAGCGATTGCAGGAATTTCACTTCTTGTCGGTGGGATCGGTATCATGAATATCATGTTGGCCTCCGTGCTCGAGCGAACAAGAGAAATCGGTGTTCGTCGCGCTCTCGGTGCAACACGCGCCATGATTGTCACACAATTTCTCGCAGAAGCTGGTATGCTTTCGGTTCTTGGCGGCCTCATCGGCATCTTCCTGGGGTGGGCGTTGACGGAAGTTATTTCGGCCTACGCGGAATGGCGAACTATCGTCAGTCTCTGGTCCATCATGCTTGCATTTTCCGTTGCCGCGGCAACCGGTATTCTCTTCGGCTACTATCCCGCAAAACGTGCGGCGGAAAAGGATGTTATTGAAGCTCTGCGTTATGAATAAAGCACTCGTAAGACTCCTCAGCTCATCATCGCTTGTCGTTGCGCTTTGTTTATCAGCCACAGTGTTCACACTGCAGGCCCAACATCGGATGACGCTTGATGATGCTCTTTCCCAGGCACTCGAGGCCAGCTATACGGCACGGCACGCCCGTGAGCAACTGCGCGCATCCGAAGCAGCAGCTGAGGCGGCACGGCTGGCACTGTATTCCCGCGTGGATGTGGATTTCGATGCGCCCAGTTACAGTCGTACACTGTTCTCGCAATTCAATCCGAATACCGGTCGCAACGAGTTTTTTCCGCTTGAGCGGACACAATGGACCGGCCGCATCGGTATTACCCAGCCTGTCATATGGACGAACAGCACGATTTCACTCTCCGGTCTTCTCTATCAGCAGGAGCAGAAGGATTTCAGCCCCGACGGTGTGGTCTATAAGGACTGGTACACCGATCTCGCAATTCAGCTGCGGCAACCCCTCTTCGTTCCCAATACGCAGCGCATCTCGCTGCGCCGCGCTGAAATCGATTTCGAAGAATCCATGGCTGATTTCATCCGTTCCACGCTTGATCTGCGCTATACCGTCACTGAACAGTTTTACACGCTCTATGCGGCACAGGAACGTGTAGCAATACAGCGCGACCGCGTGCAGGAGGAAGAGGAGAGTTATCGTACGGGACAGAGGAAATACAAAGCCGGCCTTATCGCGGAAGTCGAAGCGTTTCAATTCGAGGTCGATCTTGCGGCAGCGCGTAATGACCTGCTCTCAGCCGAGAACACTCTGATTTCCCGCCACAATCAATTCAAGATCCTGATCGGTTTGACTCTGAATGATTCGGTATTCTGTGTGCTCAGTGATACGACCGTTACCTCCGTTGACATCAATGAGGAGGAAGCCATCCTGCGTGCCAAGCAGACACGTGTCGATCTTCAGCGAGCCAGAAACAACATCGAAAGAAGCGAACTGGATCTCGAAGGTGTGCATTCACAGAGGAGCATCCGGGGTGACCTCTTGCTCAGCTACGGTCTCAACAACAACGATGTGGAATTCGGAGGACTCTACAACGACATCCGGGACACACGCCGCGCCGTTTTTACCTTGAGTATCCCGGTGTTCGATTGGGGGAAGCACAGTCATGACGTCGAGGCAGCCACGGCACGGCTTCGTAACGCTGAGCTCACCGCGCAATTCGTGGAACTCAATATCGAACGCGAAATCACAGATCTCATCCGCAGTGTCGAATCCGCGGCCAATCGTGCCGAAGTAATGAGAAAATCCCGTACAATAGCTGAAATTGCCAATGATATCAGCACGAAACGCTACGAGGTCGGTACCATCGGTTCCACGGAACTCGCACAAGCCCGTTCCCGTCTTCTTCAGGCAAGACTCTCCGCTCTCGAAGCAGTCATCGATTATCACCTCGCTCTCGCCGACATGGCGCGACGCACAGCCTACGATTTTCTTGAGGGGCGAGAACTGACAGTCCCGCGTTGAGAGAGTGTTTACCGCTGTCCGCCAGCCTGCAGCAACCTGGTATGTCATGTTATTTGTGTTTAGCGCTGTCCGCCAGCCCGCAGCAACCTGGTATGTCATGTTATTTGTGTTTACCGCTGTCCGCCAGCCCGCAGCAACCTGGT
>JAGTUW010000185.1 GCA_018224345.1 Bacteroidota bacterium | reverse complement strand
GCTATGCGCAAACTCGCGCATGCGCATCAGATTATCGCCATCACGCACCTCCCGCAGATCGCGGGCATGGGCGTCGCCCATCTGAAAGTCGACAAACTGGTGCGCAATGGACGTACGACAACACGGGTCACCGCATTGACCGAGGATGAACGGACGCAGGAGATCGCACGGTTGCTCAGCGGCGGGAAAATCACCGATGCCGCTCTCCTCAGTGCACGCGAACTGATGAACTGAATGCGTCTGACGTGATTATGCCGCGTGTCAGTGAGACCGTGGCGCGAGGCGCTCCGGAGCGGGACGGCGGGAAGAACAACAGAATGACAACAACACAACGGTAACAACATTCGTATGTCCATTTCCTTCTATAACACAATGTCACGCAAGGTCGAGGAATTCAAACCTGTACGCGATGGAGAAGTGCGCATGTACTGCTGCGGTCCGACCGTGTACGATTACTTTCACATCGGCAATGCGCGCTCCTTCATGATGTCCGATGTCATCCGGCGTTATTTCGAATATCGCGGCTACAAGGTGACCTATGTCATGAACATCACCGACATCGACGATAAAATTATCCGGCGTGCGCAGGAGGAGGACATGTCTTCCGAAGCTGTCGCCGAGCGTTACACTGCCGCTTTTCTCGAAGACAGCGCCCGCTTCGGTATTCGACCGGCAGACATTCATCCACGCGCGACACAGACCATCGATGATATCATCGCACTGATCCAGGGCTTGATAGATGCCGGCGCCGCGTATGTCATCGATGGCGATGTATATTTCCGCATCAATGCGTACGAGGCGTATGGTAAACTCAGCCGCAAGAATATCGCCGATCTCGAAGTAGGCGCCCGGGTGGAAGCGGATACACGCAAGGAACACCCGGTGGATTTCGCATTGTGGAAAAACGCAAAACCCGGGGAACCGACCTGGGATGCACCCTGGGGAAAGGGCAGACCGGGCTGGCATGTCGAATGCTCCGCCATGGCGATGAAGTATCTCGGACAGACCTTCGACATCCATGCAGGGGGGAATGATCTGATCTTCCCGCATCACGAGAATGAAATCGCACAGAGCGAAGCGCTGACCCATCAACCCTTCGCCAATTACTGGATGCATTTCGGTTTCCTGAACATCGACAATGAGAAAATGTCGAAGTCTCTCGGCAATTTTTTCACCACAAGGGAAATACTCGGGAAGTACGCCGCGGAGGTGATCCGCTTTTACTATCTTCAGACACATTATCGCGGTCCGCTCAATTTCACACAGGAGGGACTCGATGCAGCGAAAACGGGACTGCGAAAATTGCAGACACTGCATGAAACGCTGCTGGATGTCCCGAGCGGACAGACAGCCGTGGATGTGGCGGAGTATGAACGCCGCTTCGTCGAAGCCATGGATGATGATTTCAACACCTCCGCCGCCTTTGCCGTGCTTTTCGATCTGGCCCGGGAAATCAATACCTCGATCCAGAAAGGGGGTGGACTCGAGACTGCTTCGCGCGACGCCGCCCGCAGCTTCCTCGAACAGAGTGCCGTCGATGTGTTCGGTATTATCCGGACCGGCGGGACTCCGGTCGCTGACAACACCCTCCTCGATGGCGTCATGCAACTGTTGATCGATATCCGTGCCGAGGCACGCGCAGAAAAGCAATGGGCGCTTTCCGACCGCATACGCGACGGTCTCAGGGAACTCGGGATTTCGCTGGAGGATACGCGTGACGGGACGAAATGGAAAACAGGAGAATAGAACCCGTATGTCAGAAAAAACCGATTCCGAAGCGTCCTTTCTCTGGAGCAATTTTTTCCAGCGTGACAGGGAAAAGGACATCATAACGCTGCTGCGTGGGGTCCCCATCTTCGAAGGGCTTGGTCGGGGACAGTTGCGTGCCGTCGAACGCATTCTGCACAGACGGAAATATCATGCGGGTGAATACATCTTCCGCGAAGGTGATCCGGGACTCGGTATGTACATTATAGAAAAGGGAGAAGTCTCCATTGTCAGCGAGAGCCGGTCGAGTGAAATCGCGCGTATGGGCAAGGGAGAATTTTTCGGTGAGATGGCCATGTTTCACGAACGTCCGCGCACGGCCAGCGCCGTGGCCTGGGAGGATACAAAAGTGTTCGGATTTTTTCAGCCTGATCTTTTGGGCTTGCTGGAAACAAGACCGAGTATCGGCACGAAAGTGGTGTTGATGCTTTCCCGCATCCTGGCCGAACGACTCTACAGGGCGGGACAGGAAAATGTGCGTCTGCGTTCAGAGTTGTTTCTCAGGGAGCATGAATAGTGACATGACGAACACGAAAATTCTCATCGTTCTGTTGCTTGTCATTCTGCTCGTTCTGCTGGGACTGACGGTCTATGCAATCGGGACCATCGTGGCGATCTTTCTTCTCGCCATGCTGTTTTCCTTCATCATCGCACCCGCAGTGGATTGGCTCGAGAGCCGGGGGCTGCCCCGCAGCTTCGCTTCCACGATTATGCTGCTCTGCTCTCTCGGCGTGCTGATGGTAGCGCTGTATGTTCTCGCCCCGCTGCTGTACGATCAGGTGCTGGCGCTGCAGGCGCGCGTCAGTTTCGGTGAGATGCGCAAGAGTATCCCACTGATGGAAGAGGAACTCGTGAACTTCTTTTCCTTTCTCGGTGTGACGAACCTGCATCTGACTGCGCGCATCGAGGACTTCGTCGGCGGATTGTTCGACAATATTCTCAATATCGCTTCCGGCATCGTCGGCATGGTCATTTTTGTCGTCATGACATTGATATCCACGTTTTTCCTGCTCAAAGACGGCAGGCGGCTGAAGAAAGCCATGATAGAAATCGTGCCGAATCAGTTTTTCGAAATGTCTCTCAGTATCATGCACAAGATCGACTGGTCACTGGGTGCGTATCTTCGGGGAATTCTGCTCGATGCCTCGGTCATCGGAATCTTGACCACCGCAGCCATGTATGTGCTGGAGATTCCGAATTATATACTGATCGGCATTGTCGCGGCTGTGGCGAATCTCGTGCCGTATCTCGGTCCGCCCACCGCCGCGCTGGTGGCGAGCGGCGTATCGGTGATAACGCTGGGCGATTTCTCCCAGGTGCCGCTTATTCTCGTCACCTTCACATTGATCCGCCTGATCGATGACTCCGTCGTTCAGCCGTTGACGATATCACAGAGTGTAAAGCTGCATCCGCTGACCATCATTTTCACCATACTGATCGGCGGACAATTGTTCGGGATTCTCGGTATGCTCTTTGCAGTCCCGGTCGCCGGTGTCATCAAGGTGGTGGCGTCCGAATTGTATTTCGGATTGAAGCGCTACAGGGCCGTGTACTGAGGGGCTAAGCACGGTATTTCATTCATCAGCATACGGAAGACAATGACAGAAACTTCATTACAGACCGGTACACCGCGACGCGGTGATGTGCTCGAACTTGATATAGAGAAAGCCGCGTTCGAGGGACGTTGCATCGCGCATGTCGGTGACTTCGTCGTCTTCGTCGACGGCGCCGTTCCCGGAGACCGCGTTAATGCCACGGTGCTGCGGAAGAAAAAGCAGTTTGCCGAGGCCCGCGTCGAAGAAGTGCTGGAGGCTTCGCCATACCGGGTGGAACCCGCCTGCGCACATTTCGGCGTGTGCGGTGGATGCAAATGGCAGCATATGTCCTACGAACAGCAACTGCATTGGAAACGCACCCATGTCACGGATGCGTTCGAGCGCATCGGAGATTTCACCGATCCGCCGGTACAGGAGACCCTTCCATCCGTGACGCCGTTTTTCTATCGCAACAAAATGGAATTCTCTTTCGGGGAAATGCGCTGGTTGCTGCCCGATGAACTCGGCACGGTCAATCGTGATGCGGAATTGTTCGCGCTCGGACTGCATGTTCCCAAACGGTATGATCGTATTCTCCACATCGACGAGTGTCATCTGCAGTCTCCAGAGAGCAATCGTATTCTCAACGCGACGCGGGATTTTTTTTCCCGCCATGGCATTCCCGCCTTTTCAACGCGCACCCATGAAGGTGATTTGCGGCATCTCGTGATACGCGAGGGCAAGCACAGCGGGGAACGCATGGTGTATCTGGTGACCTCGAGGCGCATGGAGGATATCATGCCGGAGTATACGGCTCTGCTGCGGCATGAGGAGTTTGCCGTCAGCACACTGGTGCAGGGGGTGACCACCCGGCGCTCCACTGTTGCGATAGGGGAAGAGGATATCGTTCATTTCGGAGACGGAACAATACGGGAGACGTTGGGGCGGAATGTGTTCCGCATCTCGCCGACATCATTTTTTCAGACCAATACATTGCAGGCCGAGCGCCTGTACGCATTGGCTGCATCGGCCGCTGAACTCTCCGCAGACGATGTAGTCTGGGATCTGTATTGCGGTACAGGAACGATCTCCCTGTTCCTTGCCCGGGACGTCCGCCATGTATTGGGTGTCGAACTCAACGAAGGCGCCATACGCGATGCGGAAAAAAATGCAGCGGATAACGCTATCGATAATACGACATTCATCTGTGCCGATATCGTCGATGCCATCACTTCCGACACTCTGCGCGATGCCCCTGCACCGGATGTGATCATTACGGATCCGCCACGTGCCGGTATGCATGCGAAAGTAGTCGATGCAATAGGCCGGTCGGGTGTGCGGCGACTCGTTTATGTCAGTTGCAATCCCGCCACGAGCGCAAGAGACTGTGCCCTGCTGCGCGAACACGGGTATATCGTCGAGGCCATTTCCCCCGTGGACATGTTTCCGCATACCTATCATATAGAGTGCGTCATTCGCCTGCGAAAGGAAAATGCGGAGTGAAGCTGCCTGTTCGTCTGCTGTTTCTCCTGCTGACGCTGCTCTGCTTTCTGTCTGTTTACCGAAACGTCGCTGTCGCGCAGTCCACCGCTTCACGCGGTTGGGACTACGATGTCGCAGCCGTTCGTGATGACACACCTGCCATTCTGTTTGCTCCACTGCAGTTCGATGTCCGTGAGTGGCTCTTCGTCGCTGCCTCGATGGGTGTTTTCGCATCGGCCCATGCCATGGACGGTGAGGTGCGTGCTCTCGCACAGGCACCCTCGTACCGGGGATGGGATGTTCCGTTGCTGATGGGAGATCTCTACGGGAACGGCAGGGTTGCCGGCGGACTTGGTGCGGGCATTTACACTGTCGGGGCGTTGGCGGGGGATGATCATATGCGTATTACCGGACGCATGGTGATGCAATCGGTCATCTACAGCGGCATCATCATGCATGGATTGAAAATCATAGCGGGTCGTCCGCGTCCCGAAGAGGGTGAGGGAAAGAGCGCCTTTCATCTGTTTCGTTTCGACGACCGGTATTTCTCTTTTCCTTCAGGACACGCCATGGTGGCGTTTGCCGTATCAACGACCTTGTCGCAGCGTATCGGCAGTGTCCCTGTCACACTGTTCCTGTTTGGTCTTTCCGGACTGACAGTGGTTCAGCGTTTGGCGGATGACCGGCACTGGTTTTCCGATACAGTTGTCGGTGCGACACTGGGCGGGGCTATCGGTTTGGCCGTCGTGCGCGCCGAAGAGCGGCGTTCGTCGGAAGCTGCAGCCGACCTTGTTTTCCAAGAAGGGCTTCTGCGGCATGTTCCTTTGTATCAGTGGAGTATCGCGTTTTAGCGTGTCCCACCGGTATCTGCTGCGGTATGGGACGGCGGATGCGACCGGCCTGCCACTTCACATCGCCCGATTATCGCCGGCAGTCGTACCGGAGGTCTCTCCTTGGTGGCGGACATAGAAATTCGTACTCCCCGCGGCCGGGATCTTCCCGGGGATGTGGCAGGTCAGGCGAGTGTAGCGATGAGAAGCAGTTGCCGGTCGGGCAGTGGATGGAGGCGACAGTGCAGTGTACGCACGCGGCCGGCAGCGGCAAGGAAACGAAAGGGCAGCGGGTCGGAAGAGCTTCCGTCGAGGGTCAGGTCGCGCATGATTCGCAACGAATCGACATCAGTATTGTCAGCGAGCAAAGCACGCAGATTGAGATGCCGGATGGAAGCCGGTGTATGCCCCAGACGCGCAGCGGTATCGATGTCCGCATCGAGAATATTGAAGTATTGGTCGAGGCG
>JAGTUW010000184.1 GCA_018224345.1 Bacteroidota bacterium | reverse complement strand
TGAACAAGAGAGATTACCCGGCAACAGGCAGCAGCCGTGCGTCCCTTCGCTCCGCCGCGCGGCCACGCAATTTGTCGGGTTGAAAGGAGACTGCATCACATGAAGTACCAAAAAGAAGCAAAGAGAATCTGGTGTCACACGGAACGAGCAGTGTCCGAGGAGGCGGCGATACTGAAGGAGATCGTGCGTTACGCCACACTTGCGGCCTCCGGCCATAACACACAATGCTGGCGGTTTCGAATCGAGAATGGTTCAATTCGTATCCTTCCTGATCCGTCTCGCCGCACACCGGTGGTAGATCCCGATGATCACCATCTATACGCATCGCTTGGGTGCGCAACTGAAAATCTTGTTCAGGCGGCGAAATCGTTCGGATTTTCGGCGCATTCAGAATTTGACTCTGCAACAGACGCAATAACAGTCACGCTGGAGCGGTCGGCGGCAGTGGAATCGCCCCTGTTCAAGGCAATTCTTTCCCGGCAGTGCACCCGCTCTGATTTTGATGGCAAACCGCTGAGCAATGAAGAACTGCGGCTATTGGAGGTCGCCGGGACAGGGAACGGTGTACGCATTCTGTTGCTCACCGGACGCGAGGCCATGGAAAAGGTGCTCGAGTATGTCGTAGAGGGCAACACGATGCAGATGAACAATCCTGCCTTTGTCCGGGAGTTGGAGAGCTGGATTCGCTTCAGTGACCGAGAAGCGATACACAAAGGCGATGGCCTGGCTGCCAGGGTGACCGGAAGTCCGCCGACTCCGCGATGGCTGGGCAGAATTCTGTTTCGTGCGTTTTTCCGGCCAGGACCGGAGAATGACAAGTACGCGCGTCATATACGCAGTTCGGCTGGCATCGCCGTATTCGTGTCCGCAGCCAATGACAAAGCGCATTGGGCCGAGGCTGGCCGCTGCTATGAACGGTTCGCTTTACAGGCAACGGTATTGGGAGTCCGGAACGCTTTTGTGAATCAGCCCGTCGAGGAAACCGGCCTCCGTCCTGATTTCGCTCATGCCATGGCACTGGGTGAAGGAAGACCGGACCTTGTCGTGCGTTTCGGCCGGGGGAAGGAGATGGCAAAGTCATTGCGACGCCCCGTGGAGGCGGTGTTGATTTGAACATGAACCCCAATACCAGTCTCTACGCGGACGGCCATGTCCACCGCTGCACTCCGGGAAAGGGTGCCGGTCAGACTGGAAACCGGCGTACTCAGTATTGGAGCGAATATGAGAAGAATAATGCAACATGAGTCCCTTTTCGTTCGTTTTATTGCTCTGCCCGGAATGACGAAAAAATATTTCTGGCGTTCTGGATAGTCAGTTTCTACTTCTACTTGCGGCCCGAAGGTGTTCTCCTGGGAAGCTTACCAGATCATGTCAATTGCCTGAAGGCATGGATATGAATGCGCAACTGCCCAACGAACGCATGGCCCAAACCCAGCGACAACGCTACCCGGAAACTGCTCCCGGAGGTCGAACATGACAGTAGACAGGCAGATACCACATTGATTTTCAGATAGAATTGGAGGAATACATGGAACAGTTGACCGAGGTGTTTTCTGCGTTGAGAAGCATCATGCTTCCCTATGCGCGGAAACTGAATTGCACATCCGATACAGAGAGTGAATTGTATATAGATACGGAGCACATGCTGAAGAACCGGAAGCCCCTCTGGTTTGGAGCGGTGCAGCTCAAAAAAAACTACGTCAGTTACCATCTGATGCCGGTCTATGTGAATCCCGGGCTTCTGCAAGATGTTTCTCCTGCGTTGAGGAAACGCATGCAGGGGAAATCATGCTTCAACTTTGCTTCTTCCGATGCATCCCTTTTCAGGGAACTGGCGGAACTTACAGAGACAGGTTACAACGATTACAAGCGGTTGGGCTACGTCGAAACGGCGCCTTGATACCCATCGCACGCTGCAGGAGCTGACGCCTGCAATAGGTGCGAGTGCATCCGCAGGTGCGGGTGCAACCGCAGGGGGAGTGCAACCGCAGGGGGAGTGCAAGCGCAGGGGGAGTGCACCCGCAGGTCCGAGTGCCAACCGTTGGTGCCGGCGCAGGAAATCGCAATGCAGGACGAGGCCGGCAGAATCGAGGTGGCCGGTGGGTACCCGGGGCGTATCAGCTTCGACGGAGACGCTCGTGTCGTTTGCCGATGGAAACGGCGTGTCTGCGGATGCCGGACCAGGGATCTCCCTTCTGACCGAGGCGGCGGAGTATGTTTTTCACGGTGTAGCGTTGCGCGTCGGCTCGTGCATCCAAGGCCTCGCTCCAGTCGACCGGACAGGCGAC
This sequence comes from Bacteroidota bacterium, assembly GCA_018224345.1. GTDB lineage: Bacteria > Bacteroidota > Ignavibacteria > SZUA-365 > SZUA-365 > SZUA-365. The sequence goes on along the minus strand of JAGTUW010000184.1, from coordinate 2,955 downwards.
AGGGGCGTTGGATTTCACCCGCACGGAATATGGTGCTACGGCAGTCTGTCCGTAGGCATTGCGGTTGATGTCGAGAAAAATTCTGTTGCCGCGTTTGTTTTTTCGCTGTTCGGTGGTGACGTCATCCGGATAGGCATCGGCCATGGCCTGTACCAGGTCTTTGGCAAAATCCCTCACCTGCTCGAAACGCTCATCTTCCCGCAGTGGTACGACGACATGCAGGCCGCGGGAGCCCGTGAATTTGACGAAGGAGCTGAGGTCGAGTTTCTTCTCAAGAAACTCCTTCAATCTTCTGGCGGCGGTTTGTACCGGCTTGAAGTCCTTTCCGGACGGATCCAGATCGATCATCAGTTCGCAGGGGCAGTGCACGGACTGCACCCGGCTGAGGCCGGCGTGAATGGTGATGCAGGCCTGGTTTGCCAGGTAGACGAGTGTCGCGGTATTGTCGGCCAGAGTGTGCACAATGCTACCGCCTTCCTTTTCCAGATTCTCGGTGCGAATCCAATCCGGAAAATAATCCGGGGTGTTCTTCTGAAAGAACCCCTGTGCCTGCACTCCATCCGGATAGCGCTCGAAGGAGAGGGGGCGATCACGGATGTGCGGCAGGAGGAATTCCGCAATTTCTTCCGCATATCGTAGCAGATCGCCTTTGCTGATACCGGCGTCCGGAAACAGCAGCTTGTTCCATGAGGAGGCCTTCACGCTGTGCCGGCCATAGGACAGTGTCTTTTCATCTTTGCTCATACGTCCTCTCGCACTACATCGGTGGGATTCTTGTCGCGGCGGAGTCCCTTGAAACGCGGATGCCGCAAGCGGTTATTCTCCGTCCATTCCGTGAACGCCACTTCCGCAACGAGTTCGGGTCGAATGAAATGCACCCCCTCTTCGGGTACCTCGTCGTGGGCGAAGGGAGAGGTCTTGCGTTCGAGGGCATCCATCTTTTTGCGGAATGTTCTCAGAAAATCATCGTCATATCCGGTGCCGACTTTCCCGGCGTACATCAGCTCCCCCCCCTCGTGATATCCGATCAGCAGGGCGCCGAAGCCCGGCCGCTCGCCTTCGGGTTCGGTGAATCCACCGATGACGAACTCCTGTCCCCTTGCGCATTTGAACTTCAGCCAGTTGGGGGAACGGCTGTGGGCATAGGTGCTGTCGGCTTTCTTTGCCATGATACCTTCCCAGCCTTTTTGCGCCGCCTCCCGGTAGTAATTCTCGCCATCCCTGACCCGATGCGCGGAAAAACGGATATGGTGCCGGTAATCGCAGGCAGCTTTCAATACTGCCTTGCGTCTCTTCAACGGGTAGCCGGACAGATCCACGCCGTCGAAAAACGGCAGATCGAAGAGGTAATAATGGACGGCGATGTTCGATGCTTTCGCCTCCCCGGGATCCGAAATATGCATCCGTCCCTGCAAGCGGGAAAAACTCGTAACATTCCCGCTGAATGCCACCACCTCACCGTCCAGCACGCTGTCGGGCAATTTCTGTTTCTCCAATGCCGCCACGATTTCGGGATAGGAGGCGTCGAGGGATACACTGTTCCGGGAGAGCAGCCGAACGCTTCCGTCCCTGACGACAGCCAGGCAACGTTCGCCATCGAACTTTCGCTCGTAAATCCACCCTTCCTCGAAAAAGGGGTTGTTGCACAGTGTCGCCAGCATGGGGGATGGGTCGTCCGGCGGAGCATTGCCACGATTCAACTCCTCCTCCGGCATGTTCAATTTCTTCAGGGCCTTGTGCATGTTACAATGCCTCGTGTTTGCTTTTGTCTCTTTATAGTGAATATACGGATAGATGTCAACTGTATACCGGAAATGGTCCGACATCTTTGGCGCCTGTGTACAGGCAACGTTGGCATGGCCGAACCGCTTATTCAGTAATAGCGGGACGGCAGATGCCGTAATAGCCGGAAAAACCCATTTATTTCGAAATAATCATCGTGAATACGCAGAAACTACTTGTATTATGCGATGTTATTCTGTTATTATGTCCTGAGATTCATTTCCGCAAGTACTTCATCGAAGGAGAAACTGTGACGAGATGCCGGATTTCGGAGCAGCGGCTGCTGTTTCTCATTTCCGTCACAATCAGAAAACAGCATAGGAGAATATAGATATGACACTCGAAACGATAGCATTCGGATGGTGGAACCTGCTCGGCATCCTGCTCGGCGGGCTTGCCTACTTTTTTCTGGGAGCAGCCTGGTACACGAAGCTTTTCGGCAAACGCTGGGTTGCGGCCACCGGACGGACGACAGATGAATTCAAGGACGAATCCCCCGGACTCGGGATGCTCCTGACATTTGGTGGCAGTTTTGTCACGACTGCGGTACTTGCACTGGTATACGGGTGGGCCGGTGGCAATACGGTATTGGATGGACTCGCCATAGGGGCCATTCTCGGCGCGGGGGTTGCGGCCATGGAAGGGATGAAAGCAGCGGTGTACAATTTCGATGAGCGGGCCAGGCCGTGGGCGCTGTATGCGGTCAATGCCTCCTACACGGTGTGCGGCATCACGCTCGCCGGTGCCGTGTACGCTCTCGTTGTATGAAAGGGAATAATCCATCATGCGGAAGCGGGCATCGGCCGTTCCGCTGCTGCCTGTGTCGTGCCGACGCAGTGCACCGAAATGGGCTTCCCCGGTTTCCGCTGCGGAACCCGGGTATTGGTCGCAATAAACACTGATAATACAGAAAGGATAAATGCACCATGAAACAGTGGCTTGCCGAACACGCAGGAAGGAAATGGTCCGGCAGTGGAGAACTGTGGCTTGATCCGGAAGGAAACAAAACGGAACACTATAAATGCGACTTGCATGTGGATAATGATGCAATACATTACTCCTGGCTGTATGAAGGGGAATGCAAGAAAGGAAGTTTTTTCTTCAATGAACGTGGCGCGGAGTGGAAGGACAGCTGGCATCAGAAAGACGTTGTGCAATGTGTGCACATGCCGA
>JAGTUW010000183.1 GCA_018224345.1 Bacteroidota bacterium | reverse complement strand
TCTCGTAAATTTTGAAATCCTGCTTCGCCATGTTGTAGGCGGGATTTCCGTCACAACCGACCGAGAAATACAGCTCGATCGTCGGCCAGTTGGCCGTGACGCGCTTGAAATTCAGGTTCGGTTGGGCATCCACGACGGCGGTCATGCCGAGGAGTGCTGCCATGACAATCAGCAGGCCGCGTAGGCGCAACTGTTTCCATGAAGTAACAAAGTGATGCATGTATATCTCCGGCTGTTCGGTCAATGTCTGATTACGTATCGCAGTATCGAATCACATTATTCGATGACCGAGAGTTCGACGCGACGATTGCGCTGCCGACCCTGCGGTGTTTCGTTATCGGCGATGGGCTGTGATTCGCCATAGCCCTTGGAGATGATGATGTCCGCAGGGACACCGTTCTCAAGCAGGTATTTCCGTACGGCCGCGGCGCGGCGCTCGGAAAGATCGAGATTGTATTCTTCCGTTCCCAGAGCATCTGTATGTGCAGAGATCTCGAAACGTCGTCCGGGATTCTGAAGAATGAACCGGATCGCACGTTCGAGTTCCGGCCTTGATTCGGGACGCAACGTTGCCCTGTCGAAATCAAAGAGCACGGTAAGGTTTGTTTTTGGCGGAACAGTGATGATCGGCGGAATCGGCTCAAGCGCGATATCCTTCTGAAGCCGACGATAGATCGTCAATTCCGGCACCTCGAAGACGGAGGACTTGAAGATATAGCCCTTCTGCTCGGCACTGATACGATACTCGCGTCCGGCAGGCACGATGAACTGATATTGTCCGCTCTCGAGACTCTGGAACTTGTTGATGATTTCACCCGTGCCGTAATCCTCGATGGTAATAGGCGTCGAGGCGAGTGGTCTGTTGGTCTCGATATCCGTCACCACGCCGTGGATATTGACGACCGCATCCGGCGGGAAAGGAGGATCAAGCAGAATATGGAGATCAAATCCACCATAGCCGCCCGGGCGGTTCGAGGCGAAATACAGCGTATCACCGGAAAGCGTCGAGGAGATGAACACATCATCCTTGCTCGAATTGATCGGATACCCGAGGTTCATCGGGCGCGACCAGCGGCCTCCCTGTTGACGTGTCACGTAGAGATCCATTCCGCCTGCGGCTTTCCCGGGCTCACCATCCGGATAACCATCCGAAGAGTAATACAGCGTACGTCCGTCAAAAGCGATGGACGGTGTGCGCTCCTCGCCTTTGGTATTGACGTCGGGACCGAGATTGATGGGGCGTCCCCAGGTCCCGTCAAGCTGTTTGCGTGTCATCCAGATGTCGGTACCGCCGTAACCACCGGGCCGATCGGATGCGAAAAACAGTGTCCGGCCATCAGGAGAGATGGAAGGTTGCGATTCCCAATACGTCGTATTGACCTGGTCGAAATTATCGATGACGCTACTCATGCGAAGGTCCTTCCCCTCGGGATTATTCAGGTTCCGCATGTCCGACCAGGACGTTCCCTTGTCATTCCAATCGGCGACGTAAATATCACATTTGCCGAAACCATCGGGTTGCTGGCAGAGTGCCAGGTACAGGGTTCGGCCATCGGGTGAAATCGAGATCGCACCCTGCGACTCGGGGTTGTTGATGTTTTCCGGCAGATAAACTGGTTTTTCCCAGTTGCCGTCGATATTGTTGACGCGATAGACGTCATCCATAAAATCCTGACGATTCGGGTTTGGGCGGCGCGAGGTGAAGAAAAGCGTTCCATTTGCCGTCACGGCCGGAGCGTAATCATCCCAGGGAGAATTGACATTTTCGCCAATATTCTCTACCACGCCACCCGTTACCAGCGCGATGTCCGCGGGGTCCGAACCGGAACAACCGACGATCAGCACGCTGAAAGTAATGAAGATCGAGATAAAAAGGGCGTACCGTTGCATGTATACCGTATCCGCGTTGTGAGTTGAAAATTCGTGAATTGGGTGGATCAGAAAGCTTCGTACTTGAGGCCGATGGATAATTGCACCGACATGACTTTCCAGTCGTCGATGGGGATATCTTTACCTCGGTCACGAATGGTCTCCGTGATTTTCGTCAGCGGATAGCCGAAACGAATCTCAGGATTGATATACCAGCGCGGCCGAACGATGTAATCGTAGCCGAACCCGACCATGCCTTCGAGACGGAGTATACCGTCAAACTCGCCCGTGGAAACTTCCCGCTTTGTGTCGAGCAGTTCACGGTAGGACAATTCCGAATCCACGATTTCCTGATTATGTCGAACCTTGGTCGTCAGCGGCACACCGACAGCGGGTCCCACAAACACATACCAGCGCGCAAGACGCGGCTGCCAGCGGGCAAATAAACCGACTGTCAGATACGAAAGACTGACATCACCGATCTCATTGTATGTCACATCCTCAATGGATACGATCTCACCAGTCGCGATCGGTGTGGAGATGTCCCGTTCGTACTGTGTATCCGTGTGTTTGTTGTCATAGAAGACCTTCGCCTTCACTGCCCACGAAGGAGACCAGGCATACGTTATGTCGGCACCTATCTGTGCGCCGATGTTGGTGAGGTTGAATCCGCCTTCAAACAGACAATCACAATCCGTCCTGAATTCCCCGATGTTGGTGTTCTGGTTCATGCCCAGAAAACCACTGACGAACACCCTCGTTACATCAGGACTGTAGACGGTCTGCGCCGTTCCGATGGAAGACACGAACAGCAGGCTCGCGATCGTAACACATGATCGCAGAAAAGATAATCTCATAAGCACACCTGATATCAATGACCAAGAAAAAGACCTTATTTGTTTATTATATACACAGGAAAAAACGTTCCTCGCGTGGGATCGCGCCGTTCAAACTGTCAAGTAAAGATCGTTTTTTCCGTAAGTGATTGAAAACTTTAAACTTATGTGAATTTTATTCACATGGAAATATACAAAAAACATGCCGAAAGTCAATGATTCGGATCAAAGACATCGAAGAAATCATCCAATGATGCATGTCTGGGACGCTGAATTCGGACATGCATTTCTACAGCAGGCTGTGTTGGCTAATAAGCTTCTGTTCCGCCAACCTCCAGATCCGTTGGCATGGAAACGCATTTGTATACAACACCTCGTCGAGAACGACCGAATCAATCTTGCGTGGATACAAATTCTGGAGAAGCTTGAGATCCCGGTAATGGCGGACGGAACCATTCAGCGTGACTGACAAATTACTTTTTTCTGCAAGGCAAAGCAAGATGTGTTCGGGAGGTTTCTTAATCTTTTCTTTTTTGTCCCATACGGTCACAAAAACGCGTTGCACTCCCTGTTCGGACAGTCGCCCTGCAATCTCCACCGCATCGACGCGATGCGATCCGTCGCTGTCACGATAATTTATATAGCCGTCCACGACATCCAGACCGGCGACAATTCTGCGCGGCCCAAATTGGTCGAGCAGCAAGGCAAGTCGGTCGACACGCATAAACAGCGAGGCATCGAGCACGATGCGATACACCCCGATGTCGTCAAATGCAGAGAACACATCCTCCTCCGAGACGAACACCCCACCGAGCTGGACGGGGATATCCACCGCGTCAACGAGATCGCGCAGCACCCGAATATGCCGACCATCCCGGCCACCCGAGAAATCATGACAGACCACGTGCAACGCTTTCGCGTTTTCTCCACGCCACAGACGGGCGACATCTACCGGCGAAACGGGATACCGGTCTTCCGTTCCGGATTCACCGACGGCGGTACGGAGACAAGAACCCTTATGTATATGGATTGCAGGAATTACGAGCATGCGTAAGTCTTATTGACGCTGATATGGTTCGATAATGTTTTCGGTCCGCCCACGCGACGACCACCAGAAGTCATCAACTGCCTGGTCCGTCCCCTTGGTCAGCTCCTTGAGTTCATCCGGCGGTTCGACCCACATGTTCACATAGACATTCGTGACCAACCGGCGCCGTTGCAGACGTCCCACATTGATGTTGAACACCGTGCTCCCCTTTCCGTGAACGTCGAATTCTTTCATCGTTGCCAGACCCTGCCCGGTGTCCATTGTCTCATCACCGACGAATGATGATGAAATAGTGACATTGATCTGTGCCAGTGGTCCCAGCGCAGATTCCACCACGTCACGCAGCCTGTACGTGGCCTCATTGCGAACGGCGAGATACCCGATACGTTCGGGTCGCACAAGAGTCCAGGTCGAATCCTGACGCACGGGCGCAGTGGACATCTTCTGAAAGGCCAACTGCAAGACATTCTTCAAACCGGAGTCGGCATAATCGCGCGCAATCGACTCCAGTTGATCGGACCTGGTTGTCCGGTAATCATCTTTCAAATAATTCTTGACAACCTCCTGCAGGTTGGATACCACTCCGATGCGTCCGTCCTCTTCGACGATAATGGTAAAGGGGGCGCCGACCGGTGCACCCCACTGCGCAAAACGCTTCTCCACATCGTAGCTGTTCTCCGCATCCGAATCGTAGTGAATGGATTGCTTCCCATCAGGTCCATTGTATTCACCTTGAAACACGACGCGATCACAATGGACGCGAAGACGCGTTCCCTGATCTCCGGATCCCAGAACTTCGAAATGATACCACCAGGTGACTTCCTGACGGTTCAGGTTTTCGATCGTATCCTGCACGATGGTGACATCTTCAATGTTGGTAATACTGTAGCCGAATTCGTCACCGGGAGTCATCTGATAACTCAGGATCAGAGGGGTATCGAGTTTGACCGATGGCCCCTGCTCCTCCTCTGTAAACACCAGGGACTCGATCGCCTGCTGCACTGAATCAATCGCCGCTTCCTCACCAGCGGGCTGGCGCGCTGCTTCGTTACAACCGATAAAAATCAGAAAAGAAATCAGAATCAGAAACGAGGGTTTCATGTATGTACCTGCTGCGTCATCAGGGATAAAGAAGATAGTCTGTCCGGCGGGTAAGAAATGACCGGACATCCTCGTTGCATCGTTCAACTATGGCAGACAAAGAGCCGTCAAGAAAATCCGGGACACCGAATAAGCGATAAAGATACGATGTATGAGAAATAAATGCACCATAGCGGCCGCGTAATTCGAAAAGTATTTCAAGACCCGTCCGCACACTCTGAAATGCGCGGCGATCAATGATCTCCAGCCGGATTCCCTCAATCCGCTCCCCCCGGAATCGTGGATGAGGCGCGCCGGGCTGCGCAGCGGGGATGTAACGGGTGGGATGAAAACGCACACCGGGTAGTCCCCGGGCGTTGAGTGCCCCGGCAAGAATCTCTCCATCAATGAAGGGGGCACCGAATTGCAGAAAGGGCGCCTCCGTGCCGCGACCTTCGTTGAGATTTGTCCCCTCCAGAAGACAGGTCCCGGGATATGCCAATGCGGCATCCGGTGAGCGCATGTTCGGTGACGGATTGATCCAGACCAGTCCGGTGTCATCCCAGAGCATTCCGCGTCGCCATCCCGACGCGGGTACAACCGTCAACCGGGGTTCCTTCGATACGGCGAGCATGTCTTCTCCCAGTGCCATTGTCAGGACCTCGCCGACAGTCAACCCATGTCGCACAGGTATCGGAAGAAAGGCGACGAATGACTGCATATCCTCATCACGTATCGGACCTTCCACCAGCACACCCCCGACAGGGTTCGGACGATCACAGACGATGACCGGAAGGCCGGCATCTGTGGCGGCTTCAAGGCAAAGGGCCATTGTCGTCAGATACGTGTAATAGCGGGCACCGACATCCTGAAGATCCAGGATGAGAACATCAATATCCGCGAGCATGTCCGGAGCGGGTCTTCGAGTCTCTCCATATAATGAATGAAGAGGAATACCGGCGACACGCCCGGACCCCACATGCACACCATCAGCCGCCGTGCCACGAAATCCGTGCTCCGGAGAGAAAACTGCGGTGAGGGTGACCCCGGGCAAAGCACGAAGCGTATCGAACAACAGCACGCCATTCGAAAGCCTCGACGTATGATTTGCCAGCAGTCCGACGCGTCGGCCCTCGATCAGATGCAGGGAATCGGAGAGCAGCAGGTCTGCTCCATATCGCACCTGCGCCTCAGCGTGCACCTGCGCCGCGAAAAGGACGCCGATCGCCATGAGAACCCGCCAGTGTTTCAACACCATGTCTTCATATCCATTTCTCATTGTTCAAATCACCTGCC
>JAGTUW010000182.1 GCA_018224345.1 Bacteroidota bacterium | reverse complement strand
ATTCTCATAATCCTTCACGGAAGTCACGTCAGTCTGTTTGACGCCCGGGGTATTTTCCGCGTTCGTGAGAAAATTGATACTCAGTTTATCGTAGGACGACCACTGTATACCCTGGAAATCTAATTCCAGATCAATATTCTCGGAGGGTGACCAGGCCAGGCCGGCAAACCATGTGGCAGGCGCCGTGATCCCCGTCGTCACGTCTCCACCCGGAAACAGGGCGGCAAGTGAAGCCGGAGGATTGAAAGTGGCACTTCCTTCGAAGTCGAGGTCCGTCGCTGAGCGATAGGTGAAGCCGATCGCGATGTCGTGTCGCGGTTTCACCATGATACCCGCGTTCCAGCTCGTTGCGATGTTTCCTGTACCCTCCAGTTCCAGATCCATCACCGGGTCGAACGTCGTCACCGCGCGACGCATGTTGACATCGGAAAATACAATATTCAGTCCCGCGCCCAGGGCGAGCCACTCATTGAATGCGTAGGATATAGTCGGTGTGACATAAAAGGTTCGCAATTCAATTTCACGGGTAACAGCACGGCCGACCCAGTTGTCAGGCCACTCAGTGCCGAGTCCGAAAGGCGTTGTCACACCGATGCCGACCGCCGCACCTTTGAGCATGCCATCGGTCCATGTATTGGTGAGATAGAAATTCGGCGGATAAAAAATATTGCTTTCCATCTGCCATTCTTCATTCGAATTCATGTTGCTCGGACCGTAATAGGTATAGCTCGGCGCGATAATCGTAGCACCGAGCATCATATGCGCCCCGCGCAGGTAGGAAAGCCCGGCCGGATTAAAGAAAATCGCTGAAGGGTCATTGGCTCGCGCAGCAAATGCACCCGCCTGTGCCATTGCGCGGGCACCGTGCTCATTGAGCTGGAAGCCCCCCGCGAATGTTGCAGTCGGTGACATCATACACAGTACAAGCAGCGTTGGAATCAACAATCGCATAGGCAATTTGTCCTCCTCATTGTTGGCGATGATCAGGATATCTCTATTAGAACAGAGTTTTTTTCCACCGCATCAGCTTCTGCCACACACACCGCTTTGACAATGCCGGCAGCAGGCGCCTTGATTTCATTCTCCATTTTCATGGCTTCAAGAATCAGTACACCCTGCCCTGCCTCGATTAATTCTCCCTCTCGCACGAAAATCTTTGCGATTCTGCCGGGCATCGGCGAACGAATCACTGCCGCATGAATCTTCGTTGCTTTTTCGTCTCCGTATGATTTCAGCAATGCATCTCGTTCATCCTCGACTTCGACAGAAAAATGATGCCCGTTGAGATGCACGGAATACCGTTTATCATGTTCTTCCCACCGCATGGTGGAAACATCGTATACCTTGCTTCCGATGCGAAGAAACACACCGTTTCGTTCTGTGATGCGGAGGACGTCGACAGCTTCCCCGTCAATGCACCACGTACCCGTTTCATCACGCGTGATAAGAAATTCCACTCCGCCAACACGTGCGGTCATTGACCGTTTCATCTTGTACCTCCCTGTCTGTGGAGCAGCAACCATGGGGAACATCGATGATCGTGTGTGCCCTTGCCATTCGAAGACAGCGCACTGCCGGTCGTCCGGTCCATCTCAGTGAGCACTGCCGCCAAGGCAGCGGCACGCGATTCGTCGGCCTGCGGTTTACGCAGAAACCCGGGTTGATAATGTTTTTCGACAAAGTCGATACGAAAATCCCCTTTGATAAAGGCAGGATGGTCCATCACAAAACGGCAGAACGGAATAGTGGTTTCCACCCCATCTATGACGAATTCATCGAGTGCACGACGCATTTTCCGGATCGCGTCTTCCCGGTCCATTCCCCAGACAACGAGTTTTGCAAACATCGGATCATAATGGATGGAGATTTCACTTCCCTCCGTGACGCCTGAATCATCACGAACCGCAAAACCGAAGGGTGGGCGGTATCGCAGTATCGTGCCGGTATCGGGAAGAAAATCATTGCGCACATCCTCGGCGCAGATGCGACACTCAATCGCATGTCCACGAAAGCGGATGTCTTCCTGCTTCATCGGCAGAACGTGCCCCTCCGCGACACGTATCTGCATTTTGACCAGATCAACTCCTGTGACCATTTCAGTCACCGGATGCTCCACCTGCAGACGCGTATTCATCTCAAGAAAATAAAAGTTGCGATGATTGTCGACAAGGAACTCGATCGTTCCTGCGTTGACGTAGCCGCAGGCCCGGGCTGCTTCGACTGCCGCCTGTCCCATGCGTGTCCGCAATTCCTCATCGACGATGACCGAAGGGGCTTCCTCGACCACTTTCTGATGGCGTCGTTGTATGGAACATTCCCGCTCGCCGAGGTGAATACAGTTTCCGTGGGCGTCGGCGAGAACCTGTATCTCCACGTGCCGGGGTTCAAGAACGTATTTTTCGATATAGACGCGTTCGTCTCCGAATGCCGACCGGGCTTCATTCTGTGCAGACTCCAATGCCTTGAGAAGTTGCGTTTCTTCAGTGACGACACGCATGCCTTTTCCCCCACCGCCTGCCGCAGCTTTGAGCAATATGGGATAGCCAACCTTCAACGCAATACTCCGGGCTTCTTCGCCCGAAGTCACCGCGCGTTCGGTTCCGGGAACAACAGGCACGCCACGCTCGATCATCAGCGTACGCGCGGAGGTTTTATCCCCCATGATCTTGATCGCATCGGCTGTGGGACCAATGAACGTCAAGCCTGCATTTGTCACGGCCCGGTTGAATTCTGCATTTTCGGACAGGAAACCATAGCCGGGATGAATGGCGTCACAATCAGCGCGTTTTGCAACTTCTATTATCGCCTCCATGCGCAGATAACTCTCGCTTGAGGGTGCGGGGCCGACAGGATACGCTTCATCTGCAGTGAGCACATGCGGTGCGCTTCTGTCGGCTTCGGAATAGATCGCGACTGTCCGAATCCCCATTTCTCTGCAGGCACGGATGATTCGGACGGCTATTTCGCCTCTATTCGCGATCAGTACGGATCGGATACGTGTATTCACGCCTTATCTTTTTTGTGGCTGTATACTCCGCGCCATAATACGGAATCCTGCGCCCTTTTTCAAGCGATGCGCGATGGACGTTCCTTAATCACCACGAAAAAATACCTTTGTCATACCTGAACCGCCTTCATTCCATTCTCCGAGTTCGAAGCGTTCGACAAAGGAAAGATCACGCAGAAAGTCATGGACGCGCTGCCGCAGTGCCCCGGTTCCCTTTCCGTGAATGATGTCGACACGTTCGAGGCCGATCGACCACGCCTGCGTGAGAAAACGGTCAACCAGGGTGATCGCTTCATCACCGTACATGCCGCGTACATCGATTTCATTGGACTCGACCTGCTCCCCGACATGCATCGGGGCTACCGTCTCTTTTGTCTGTCTGGCATTGATACCTTGCAGTTTGTCGAGTGGCAGAGTCATGCGGAGAGACCCGAAAGCGACTTCCACCTTCCCACCTGCGGGATCAGACAGTGCGACACCCCTTGTCGCCGGTTGATCACGCATCCTCACCTCGTCACCGGCATGAATAGCGGCAGTGAATTCTTCCTCAGGAAGTGACGGAGGACGAACATCCTCCAATTCCCTGCGTACGACTTCCTTTTCTTTTTCCACACGTGCATGAGAACGTCGAATCGCTTCTTTCGACGCCTGTTCTTCGCGAATCCCGCGTACGGCCTCCTCGACAGCGGCATTGGCTTCGGAGAGAATACGCTCGGCTTGTTCAAGCGATTGCCGTTTGAGGTCCTTTGCTTCACGTTTCATGAGCTTGAGTTTGCTTTCGTATTCCTCGACGAGTGCATTGAGCTTATCCTCTTTCTGTTCGGTCTGCCGCAGACGCACGCCGAGTTCACCAGAGCGTTGCTCGACATCGGCAAGAAGAGATTCGAGAGCATCGGACTGCGTCCCCAGTATTCCTTGCGCACGCTCGATGATGCTCACGTCCATGCCATGACGCCGCGTGATTTCAAACGCATAACTGCTCCCGGGGAGTCCTGCGCGAAACACGTATGTCGGTTGGAGGGAGCGCATATCGAATTCCATGGCGGCATTACACATGCCTTTCTGTTCATGCGCAAAGGCTTTGAGCATACCATGATGCGTCGTCGAGATCACATGCGCACGGAGCTGGGTGAGACGTTCGAGAATGGCTGCACCGAGGGCGCTTCCTTCCGAGGGATCGGTTCCTGTACCTATCTCGTCGATGAGTACCAGAGAGCGTGGCCCGGCTTCCGCGACAATGCGCGAGAGGCGGCTGATATGTGAACTGAAGGTGCTCAGATCGTTCTCCAGCGACTGTTCATCGCCGATATCGACATGCACACTGTCGTAGCAGGGAAAGGAGCTATGCTCGTCACAGGGCACAGGGATGCCGCTCTGAACCATCAATGTCAGCAGACCCACGGTTTTCATCGCCACACTTTTCCCGCCGGCGTTCGGACCGGTGATAATCGTCGTCGTCGCCTCATCGCCGAGTGTGATATCCAACGGAATGACGTCTTTCATCCGTTTGTGCAGCAGGAGCAACGGATGCCTCGCGTGCAGCAGTTCGAGATGACCATCTGGTGTGAGCCGGGGACAACAGCCGAGAACACTGTGGCCGTAGCGCGCACGGGCATGAAACGAATCGAGTCGTCCGATGATTTCCACGGAATGAAGCAGTTCTCTTGCTGTCCCACGAAGTCGATCAGTCAATTCAGTGAGAATAGTATTGACTTCTCTGATCTCGGCAAACTGGAGGTCGCGGATCTCATTGTTGAGATCCAGCGTTTCGGTCGGTTCGATGTACACTGTCTGACCGGTCGCGGAGGTGGAATGGATGAACCCCTGTATTCTTCGTTTATATTCGGTTTTCACCGGCAGGACGAGGCGACCATCCCGCATCGTGACAAGTTCCTCCATCACCATTTCTTCGTCCGCCACACGCTTGAGTATTGCTTCCATTCGTCGGCGGAGTTGACTGCTTTTCTCGATGATTCCCCGGCGGATAAT
>JAGTUW010000181.1 GCA_018224345.1 Bacteroidota bacterium | reverse complement strand
TGAAGACCCGCTGTTGCACGCGCTGGGGAAACTGCCGCGGGATGCACATCGCACGCCGGGTGCCTGGGTGGAAGTATTTCTCGACGTCCTTGATGCATTCGGCTGGCCCGGCGATCACACGCTGAGCAGTCGCGAATTCCAGGCCCGTGAACGTTTTCAGGAATTGCTGCGCGAATTCGGTGACCTTGATGCCGTCCTTGGCCCCATTCCACTTGCCGAGGCGCTGCGACGCTTCCGACTGCTGGCCGGCGAACGGGTGTTTCAGGTGCAGTCCACCGGCGCGCCCGTGCAGATCATGGGGGTACGCGAGAGTACGGGATTACGCTTCACACATTGCAGAGTGCTCGGCATGAACGACGAACTCTGGCCACCGCGTCCGCACAGCACGGCCTTTCTTCCCGTCGCACTGCAGCGGCGCGCAGGACTGCCCGCGGCAGATCCCGAGCTGTACCTGGTGCAGATGCGTGGACAGACCACCGCACTGATGCGCCTGGCGGAGGAGGTGACCTTCACCTGTTCTGCGACGGACGGCGACAGGGAATTGTTGCCGAGTCTGCTGCTCGATGACTTCGCGACAGAGGAGAAGGATGCGGTACGGGATGACGTCATCCATCTGCTCGCCGGCAGTGACAGTCAGGTATTGCAGTCGCGCGAAGAGACATACGCAACGCCGGTACGTACGCAGACAGAAGTCAGGGGTGGAGCCGGCATCATCACCGCGCAGTCCGCCTGTCCCTTCCGTGCCTTCGCCTTGTATCGGCTGCATGCCGATCGTTCCGAGGATATTGTACACGGCTTGCGTGCACTCGATCGCGGCAATCTGGTACACAAGGCCCTGGACCGACTCTGGGAACAGCTCGGAAGCAGCGCTGCGCTCATGGCGCTGAATGATGCGCAGCGGCTGGAGCACATCGCCGATGCAGTTTCCCTCGCATTCGAGGACGAACGCGCCGTAAAGGGACGACGGATCAGCGGGCATATACTCGAAGCGGAACGCGCCTGCCTGATCCTGTTGCTCGATGAATGGCTGCACAAGGAAATGCAGCGACCACCGTTCGAAGTCGTCGGCAGGGAAGTCCCGACGGAGGTGGAAATTGCAGGACTGCATCTTTCCGTGCGTATCGACCGGATCGACAGTCTCGAGGGAGGCGCCAGGATGCTGATCGATTATAAAACAGGGAAGAAAACAGCCGCTGCATGGTTGCCTCCCCGACCGGAAGAAGCACAACTCCCGATGTATCTCCGGGCCATGGGGTCGGATGTGCGCGCCCTGGCCTATGCAGTTCTGCGACGGGGAAAGTGCGGCTATTGCGGTGTGCGCGGTGAGGACATGGACTTCGACGCACTGCAGACGGCCGGTGAGTATCTCGCAAAACACGGGTACGAGGAGGCGGACTGGACCATGCTGCGTGAAGAGTGGGAGGAGGTACTCAAGGTACTCGCGGAAGAATTTCAGTCAGGTTACGCCGTCGTGCGGCCACGGGATGGCGAACGAACCTGCCGCTGGTGTCCGCTGCCTTCTCTCTGCCGTATCAACGATGCAGGTTTCGGGGTGGAAGAAGATGACGGAGACCGCGACGATTTCAGTGACCGTTCCCGGTTCGGCGGACGGACAGGAAAGGAGGACAGGCATGGGCAGGCATAGATATCGCTCTCCGCTGCTGTCGGTGAAGGACATGCCCGATCGTCCGGGAACAGCTGGCGCAGGCGTCGGAAACGGGTCCACGGATGAACGTGCCACGGCTGTTCATGAAGATATGCAGGCGCGGGAGGATGCCCTCGATGTCACCCGGTCCTTCATCGTGCAGGCACCGGCAGGTTCGGGGAAAACGGAGCTGCTGATTCAACGCTATCTCGCTTTGCTGGCGACAGTCGAGGCGCCGGAGGAAATCATCGCCATCACGTTCACACGCAAGGCGGCATCGGAAATGCGCATGCGCATCTTCGATGCCCTGCGCACAGCCGACGAACCCGATGCACAGGAGCAGCATGACCGGAAAACGCAGCATCTGGCGCGCCAGGTACTGCAGAAGGACGCGCAGCATGGGTGGTCGTTGAAGGAGCAGCCGGGGCGTATGCGTCTGCTCACCATCGATGCGCTCAACGGATGGATCGCACGACAGATGCCCTGGCTTTCGGGTATTGGTCCACTGCCGCATGTCACCGACGATGCGGGAGCGTTCTACAGTGAGGCCGTGCGTGCGGTATTGCTTGACGGGACGGGAGATGACGATCTGCGACCGGCCGTTCGTGAGCTTCTGATTCATCTCGACAACCGCTTTGAAACCGTCGAGGGACTGCTGGTCTCCATGCTCGCCATCCGTGATCAATGGATTGACATTGTACATGGTGGTCTCGACGACGCGTCGACACGTATCCTGCTCGAACAGGGATTCAGCCGTACGATTACGGGGCATCTCGAACGGTGCCGCGCAAGTATGCGCGAAGAGGATGTGAATGAACTCTCCGCACTGGCAGCACATGCGGCCGCCGTGCTCGAGAGCGATCCTGCCCGCAAGGTCGATCAGCTCGGTGGCTGCCTCGGCCGTTCACAGCCCCCCGGCACTGAAGTCGAAGATCTGACGCAGTGGATGGGACTCACACATCTGTTGTTGACGGGCGCGGATGGGTTCCGCAGTCCGCGCGGGATCAATATCAGTCTGGGGTTCGGGCCGAAGGATCCTGTGAAGGCGCGTCTGATCGATGTTCTGGAGAAAGTCAGCGGTGATGAACAATTGCGCGAACTGCTCGCGAAGGTACGGAAACTGCCGTCGCCCCGATTCGCCGATGCACAGTGGAATGTGATTTCCTCGATGGTCCTCGTCCTGAAGGCCGCACTGCTGCGTCTGCACACGTTGTTCAGCCGACGCGCTGCGGCCGATCATATCGAAGTCGCCATTGCCGCACGTCGCGCACTGGGTGAGGAACTCGCGCCCACGGACCTTTCCATGATGCTCGAATACCGCATTCGTCATATTCTCGTCGACGAATTCCAGGATACGTCCGCGAGTCAGTTTCTTCTGCTTCGCCGTCTCACGGCGGGCTGGAGCGCTCCGGATCTGCATACGCTGTTTCTTGTCGGTGATCCGATGCAGTCGATATACCGCTTCCGCGAGGCGGAGGTCGGTCTGTTTCTTCAGCTTTGGGAGGAACGGCGGCTGGGTGATGTCCCGCTCACCCCTGTGATGCTGCGACGGAACTTCCGTTCCCACGAAGGAGTTGTATCCTGGGTAAACCGGACCTTTGCATCCATTATGCCCGCCAGCAACGACGTCGCTTTCGGGGCGGTCGCTTATGCGCCGTCCGTCGCCGTGCATCCGGCTGAAGAGACGGCGGTGGAATATCGCATGGTCTATTCGGGAGACAGGGAAGAGGAAGCCCGGATGATAGCCGACGTGTTGAAGGGAGAACCTTGCGGGGAAGACGCATCCATTGCTGTTCTGGTGCGATCCCGCACCCATCTTGCCGAACTCGTCCCTGTACTGCGCCGTGAGAACATTCCCTTCCGTGCGGTGGAGATCGAGGCGCTCGGCAGACATTCAGCGGTCAGGGATCTGTTGGCGCTCACGCGTGCGCTGCTGTACCCGGCCGATCGCATTGCCTGGCTTTCGCTGCTGCGCGCCCCTTACTGCGGCCTGACGCTGGCGGACCTGCATGCACTCTGCGGAGATGACAAATCGACGCCTCTGCGTACGCTGCTTGCTGATCCGGCGCGTCGTGCCTCCCTCAGCGATGACGGCCGGCAGAGACTCGAGCGTGTGTTGCCCATTCTGTCGGAAGGGAGTGCATGTGTGCGGAGAGGCAGCTTGCGTGATGTGGTCGCTTCCTGCTGGACCCGGCTCGGTGGGCATGTCCTTCTGGATGCTGAAGGGCTTGATGCGGCGATGGCATTTCTGCAATTGCTCGTTACGCACTCCGAAGGCGGTGACCTGGACGATCCCCTGCTTCTGGAGCAGGAAGCGGCAGCGCTGTTTGCGCCGCCCGATCCGAATGCCGATCCGCGCATACAGATCATGACCATTCACAAGGCGAAGGGGTTGCAGTTCGACATCGTCGTCCTGCCCCGGCTCGACGGCAGACCCAGGCATGAGGAAGAGCGGTTGCTGCTCTGGGAGCGTGCGGTCGTGGATGACAGACTGGTCTTTCTTATTGCGCCTATGGGGCAACGCGGTGGCGACCGTGATGCCATCTACGATTACATCCGTCTGTTGCGTTCGGAGAAATCCTCACACGAGAGTCTCCGTCTCTTTTATGTGGCGGCCACGCGGGCCAGGCGTCGGCTGTATTGTTGTGCGACATTGCATGAACGGGAGAAGGACGGAGAACGCACGCTCGTCGAACCGCAGAAAGGGTCGCTGCTGTCGTTATTCTGGCCGGAATGCGGTGAAGCAGTGCGTGAAGATTATGAGCAGTGGCGACAGGGTGTTGTCAGAAATTCGACTGCCGCACCGGGGAGGGAAGCGTCGCCTGCGGCGTCGGGTGACAGGCAGGCAACGACATACGGTTGTGTGCCGGCGCAATGGAGTCCTTCGGTGTTGGAGCGTGAGGAACTTCCTGTGCGGGCTCCGGAGCAGGGTATGCGGATGCCCGTGGATGATGGTGACATTCCCTGGCGTGCCGGTCGTTCGGCGCGCGCAGTGGGCATTGTCGTGCACGCTCTGCTCCAGCGGATTGCGCATGAGGGCATAGCGTACTGGCAAGCGCAGGGGAGCACGCAGCGCATGTTCTTGTTGCGCACGCTGTTCCGGCAGTCGGGAATGGCTGATCCCGACACGGCGATGTTCGACAGGGCCGCACAGGCTGTCGATCGGATGCTTGCCGACGAACGCGGCCGCATGCTGCTTACCCCGCAGACGGAAGCGGAATGTGAATTGGCGCTGACTGGGGTTGACGGAACTGCGGTCGTCTCGGTCAAGATCGACCGAAGTTATGTTGATGCGGAAGGAACGCGCTGGATTGTCGATTATAAAACATCCATGCATGAGGGCGCGGGACTCGAAAGCTTTCTTCGCATGCAGGAAGAGCAGTACTTACCGCAACTGCAACGCTATGCCCGATTGATACGCGAGTGGGACGGACGGCCGGTGCGTGCCGCGCTGTATTTCCCGTTGCTGGGAATATGGCGTGAGCTTGCGCTCGATCCGGAGGGGAATTAACGCTCAGCGATTCGTGGATCGTCTTACGGAAATGGCGTCGAAGAAGCCGTTGCCTTGCCCACGGATGTAATAGGTGCCCGGTACAAGTTGTTCGCCGCGTAGTATCACGACATGATTTCCTGTGCGGAGAGGCTCATCGAGAAGTGTGTTCATTTCCGTACCGCGGGCGTCGAAGACCTTGATCAACGTGCCGCCTGATAGCGGGATAGAGAAGTGGATGTTTGTCTGCTCGGTAAAGGGATTCGGATCTGCAGATCTGAGAAAGAATACCCTGGCGGGATCCGGACCGAGATCTGTCAGTGGAGAATCAGGGAGACCGCTCAGACGAATCTCCTGTGTGTAGTCTTCGCCGTCCCAGAGCAGAAACAGTGCGCCTGCACGGTCATCGAGAATTTCCAGACGCATGTTTTTGCATGCTGCCATCAGCTGCGCCAGGGACTCCCCGTCCGCCGTGTGCATCGCGGGTGCAAGCACGCTGCGGTATTTGCCGAACCAGTCGATGAAAATGCGCATGGATGCCGCCCGCCACTCTTCCACTGTCGAATCGATACGCGACGTCAGATATTGATAGTGTTTCAGATTCCGCGTCGTGATCCGTCCCACATCATTGAGCAGCTTCCTCCGCTCATCGAACTGTGATTTGAGCAGTGAACGCAGGGACACGAGGGTTTGCAAATCATTATTCTGCCAGGCCGCCCGTCTTGCGCGCATGTTGTGATCGATGTTCTCCCGCAGCAGTGTGTATCGTTCACGCAGCGTATTGAGATGTCGAAGGTCGCGCTCGGAGATCCTGGATTCGAACTGCTCTCTCCATTGTGTCATGACGGGGAACACTCTATCCTCCATCATGGCGATGGTCTGCTCCAGCAAATCTTTCCGTGCCTCATCGAGCTCATTTGGAGACTGCCCGTTGAGCAGGGTTGCATTGAGCAATGTCATAACGGCGACGACCAGGGTCATACTGCCTTTCATGGATATCTGGATCTGATGTTACACATGTTCGGGTTCTGCATCCATCCCACGGTGTGCGAGCCAACCGGGTGATCGAATGTCTGGAAGACAATGTATCGCCGATTCGGCACGCGATACAATCCAAAACCGCGTCACCTGATTGCCGGAGAGTGACAGAGTGGATCAGGTGAAGCGGGGGGAATTATCTGAGTTTGAACGAAAACACTGCGGTGCCTATTTGATCGGCCTGTTTTGCGTCGGCGGGTAGTGCATTGAAGCGCCATGTGCGCATCGCATCGAGCGCGGCGCGCTCATAACGCGGATCACCACGTTGAATCACCGTCATACCGTACATCGTGCCGTCAGGCCGCACCTGGAAGCGTACGGCCACCTGCACCTCGCGATCGGCGCCTGGAGGGAAGGCCGGGAGAAGGCCTGCGATACGGTTTCTTGAGAGTCCGCCGTCCCATTCGATATTGGCGGAAGAATGCGGAGTTGCGCTCAACGTTCCGGGATCGCTCGTCAGTGCGTGATCTTTCCCGGCGCCTGCGCCCGTGACCTGATCGGAGGAATGTGCGGAAGAGGAGAGGCCCTGCTCGCGGGATTCACGCCGTGTGTATTCACCGGTAACGGGTGCAGAGCTGCGGGTTGACTTCCCGCCCCCTTTGTCCATGAAATCGATGGCATCGTCACCACCGCGGACCGCAGTCGGGGGAACCGGGGTCGAAGGAGCAGCCTCTTCGCGGCCCGCGTTGCGTGCCGTTGTCTGTGGTGCGGGAGACTGACGCGCAGCGGGTTGTGCCGCGGAGGGGGTGTTCCGTGCCTGCGGGGTCTGCGTGCGCTGAAGCTGCGTTGTTTGCTCGACCCGCGGCCGTGCATCAGCCATCACCGGTTGTACACGCTGGTTTTGCGGCATGAGAAAATGTAATTCAATCTCCTGAGGCAAACGGGATGCGTCAGGAAATGCCGCCAGGAAAATCATGATCAGCAGCAGCAACGCATGCAGGCCGATGGAAATACCCCAGCTTTTCGTGTCAACGCTATCGAATGTCATCGGATTCTATCTGTTCTTTCTGGGTAGTAGAAATGAAAAAGCGTGTGGCGCCGAGTCCTTTTGCCTCGTCCATGACAAAGACGGCGCGTTGTAACGGGACATCGGCATCGCTTGAAAGCACGATAATCTGCTGTTCCGGATCGGTCAGTTTCTCCTGAAGCGACGCACGGAAATGCTCTTGCGGTACCTCAAGGTTATTGAGAAAAATCCTTCCGTCATTGAGCAATGCCACGACGAGTTGTTCCTGTTCGGTGGCGGTACTGTATTCGGCCTCGGGCAACGTCACCTTGATGCCTTCGGTGATGATGAAAGAGGATGTGAGCAGAAAAAAGATCAACAGCAGCAGCACGATATCTGTCAGTGACGAATAGCTGAAAATCGTCAGCGGCTTGTTGGCCTGCGTGATCTGGATTTTCATGATGTCTTCCCCTGTGCCGCTTCACGCGCCATCCGCGCCTTCTTCACCGCAATCTGGGCCTTGCGCTGCTCGACCAGCGCTATATCGAGGAAATCATTGCAGCTCGATTCGGTTTCAAAAACGAAATTGCTTACGCGGGTGACGAGATAGTTGTAGATGAAATAGGCCGGGATACCGACCATCAGTCCGAACGCAGTCGTCAGCAAGGCCTCCCATATTCCTGAAGCAAGAAGCTGTGGATTGACGACGCCTTCGTTGATCTCAATGACGCGGAAAGCACCGATCATTCCTGTGACCGTACCGAGAAAACCGAGCAGCGGGGCGATACCTGCGATAGATGCGAGCAACCCGAGGCCACGCTCGAGACGGTAGACTTCCATCCGGGCTGCGCTTTCTACTGCATCCTTGACTTCCTGATGTGCGCCTTTCATTTTGAGCAGTCCTGCACGCAGGATTCGTGCCAGCGGTGTGCCTGCCTTTGAACAGATCGATACAGCAGTTTTCACATCGCCGCTGCCGAGTACGGAGCGGATCTCCAGAATAAATTTTGCCCCGTCGACCTTTACCCTTGAAAGGGTAATCAGTTTTTGAACCACGAGATAGGTCGCCAACAGGGATGTGGCGAGAATAAACCACATGATGGGACCGCCTTTGAGAAAGAGATCGAACAATGTCATCGAAGTCTCCGCTATGGTGTGATAATGTTCAGATTCATGTGAACGTCGCCGGTGCTGCATCGATCAGCAACTGCCGCCCGACAGGAGCGCTTCCGGGAACCTCATGCGTTTCGCGAGGATCGAGGAGCACATAGATAAGAATCAGGATGACGCACAGTGTCAGCGCAACCGCGGTCAAAAGAAGACGATGTGATGTCTTTTCCTCGGGAGGGTGGTAAAGCTGATCCCGGTTTCTGTGAAACACATCCTCGTCGGAAAGCGGATCCGGTTCCTCATCGTCCGGAAATTCATCACTCTCTTCTTCAATCAGATCCGGCATGTATGATGCATCAGGGAAATCTTCGTCATACGTAGCTTCCGGAGCCTCCGGATCATCAGACAGTTCCGCCGCCTCCTGCTGCAAGTCACTGGCATCAGGATTCGCATGCTCATTGCGTGCGTCCCCGGAACCGGTAGATACATCGGACCATCCCTCAGCCAGGTGAGGCGGAATGTGATCAACCGCATCGTCGTGATCAACCGCATCGTCGTGATCAACCGCCGGGGACGCTGCCTCGAAGCCTTCGATTTCCATTTCGGCCTCAAGCAGCAAGCGGTCGTGTTCCTCGTCCGGATTGTGTCCCGCAGCGGTGACGTCGTTATCACATTCTGAAACGACTGTCCCTTCCGCGTCAGGGGAAGAAAGTTCCTCTGTGGTGGATGCTGCCTGTTGCTCTTCTCCGGCTGCATATGTGTCATCTGCCGGAAGAACATCCTCATGTCCGATACCGAAGCCTCGGCGGATTTCGGCGACAAGCGCGGCGATATCGACCGGCGTGCCGTTTCCGGATGCCGGTGCTTCCAGCGCCTCGACGGGAATGAAATGCCGTGCGTCGATACTGCTGGCAGGACCGTCCGGAATCTCGCGTTCCATGTCAGCCTCCCGGTCGGAAGACATCTGCTGTCGGCGAATCGTTATGTCCGAATGTTGCGTCATGGTTATATATGCGTACTGATACCTGCCATCATGAAGAACGGCCGTTCTCTGTAACCAGGCCATCGTTGCCAGGACTGGTCGAGGAGATTGTCGAGGTGCAGAAATACGCCGAAGTTTCGTCCGATGCGGTACTCGAGGTCAAGTCCGAGCAACATCCATGCCGGCAGAGCGCCGCCGTCCGCTTCCTGTTCTCCGACCAGTTGTACGGTTGTCTGCACACGCAGACCGAAGGGAAAGGAATGCGTCAGCAGGACGCGGGTTTCGTAATCGGGGAGATAAGGAATCCGTCCTTCATAACCGTCGAGGGACGAGGTCCGTATTTCCGTGCTGAGCTGTACGCGCGTTCGTTTGCTGAAGGCATGTGCCAGTTCCAGGTTCAGGTGTACGATCGAAGCACGTCCGTCGTAGCGCATTTCCCACTGCTGGCGGACAGGATCATCGAGCAGCCCGAAGCGGGGCCAGGACGTACTCGAGAGATATTCCACGAAGACACGCGCGCTGCTTTGCCGCCGGTTATCGTAATCCGCACCGGCACGAAAGCGCAGCGGCAGATCGGTATGACGAATGTTGGAGGCGAGCATCATATATGGATTCATACGGAGAAATCCGCTGAGTGTCTGTTCACGAACTTCCGGAAGCCATCCCCCGAACAGCGACCAGTGCTCTGCAACATTCGTGTGCAGCAGAAGGGAGGGATACAGGCGGAATTGCGATGCGTGATCACTGCCGCGATAGAGATACATCGCGGCGCTTCCTTCCAGTCTTGTGCGCTCACCGATGTCAAATTGCATCTTCGCATCGCTGCTCATATAAAACGGCCGTGTACTCTCCTCCATGCGTTCGCTCAGGTCGTTGACATGCAGTTGCAGTCCGAAGCTCGTCTGGTGGCCGGCAATGCGATGCCGTGCGGAGGCATCGAGCGCAAGAAGGTTTTCCATCTGCCTGTATTCATCCAGCGCAAGTGTATCCCGGATCCCGAGCGCCTCGTCAACGGCAAGATGTGCAAAAGAAAGCCGCACATCGTGATCGAGCACCTGATTGTTGCGTGATTGCAGATCCATACCCGCGGAGAGTCCGAAGGATGTTCTGCGGAAATCGAGCACCGGTTGTTCCTGGAGCACTCTGTCCGCGTACAGGCCGTAATCACTGACCTGAAACTGCATATCTCCCTGCAAGCGGGAAGAAGCCAGCAGGGGCGTCAGGTTACGCGGAAGATAGGAACCGCCACTGAATCCGGCATTGAAATGCGAATAGTCCGCATGAGGGACATGACCGTTGCTGCGTTCATAGGCGAAATGCGCCATGGCATCACCTTCGGGATAGCGGTCGGCGTACCAGGCTTCCAGACGGGGTGTGGAGTAGGCGCCGAATCCGGCACGCAGGCGCAGTACTTCGCTGCTTCCGGTCAGGTCGGGTTTGCGCAGCGGCATGTGAGAAGGGACGGTCGTGACAAAACGCTGTTCGCGCTCGCCGCGTCCAGCCCGCGCGGAGAACTCGTGGCTGTCCGGTTCACTGACTTCTCCTTTGCGATCCTGGATAAAACTGATCATATCGCTGCCGGTGATGACGTATTCAGGGAGCAGAAGCGTCGGCAGCACATCGCGGACCTGTCGGGTCTCCGGTTGGAAATCCCGCGGAGGGGGCAGAGGTTTGTCCTGCGCTGACAGCGGCAGAGCGACGAAGAATACCAGGAAGATGACGAACATATCTTTCATCGTATCATCTCCAGGCGCGTTCGGGCCTCCTCAGCCTCTCTGGATCCGGCGAATTGCTGAATGACTTTCCGGTAGTGCTCACGTGCCGCTTCGTTCTTCTCCATCTCTTCGCTCACTTTTCCGAGCATCAGCAGTGCGCGGGCATTCCACGGAGCGGCATCGGCGAAGACATAGCCGACACGCATGAGCGCTTCTTCGGCTTCCGGGAGCCTCCCGGCATTGCGCAGAATCATCCCTTGCCGGTACTGTGCTTCGGCGCCGATGGCGTCGACACGTGCCGTGGCGATGTTGGTGAGTGCGGAGACTGCAGCGTCGGCATCGCCGTCTTCTGCCAGGAGGACGGCATGTTCGATCGCTGCCCGCACGGCATACGGATCGCCGGGTTGCGCTTCGCGTGCAGCGAGGAAGTCCTGCCGTGCGGCGGGGACGTTGCCGTCCATGCGATAGGTCATCCCGCGCATGTAATAGATGCGTGCCCGCACGCC
>JAGTUW010000180.1 GCA_018224345.1 Bacteroidota bacterium | reverse complement strand
GTCCTTCCACCGTACAGACCAGGTCCGGATCCTCCTCATCGAAGCGCAGGATGTGGATGTCATGTTCGCAGAGTTCCTCGCCCGGCGGCCAGGTCTGACCCGATTCCGGATCGACATAGAACACCCGGCAGCGCACCGACGCCGTATCGCCGAGCAGCGTGGCGTCTGCAACACGCAGCGTCCAGGAGCACTCCGCCGTCATACCGGCTGAGAGCGTCTCCGGTGTCATCGCCTGCATGGGCGTACCGCCCACGAGTTCAAAGCCCGCAGGCAGTTCAATCAGCGCATGCAGAATGCGCGCGCCTTTTTCCGGGCTGTGGTTATGCACGGCAAAGCGCAGCTCGAACTGTTCCGGTTCCGCATACGCCCGCCGGTTCTCCATGCGCAGCGTATCGACGGCCGCAATTCCGCAACCCACAAGCCAGCAGGGCGTGTGCAGTCGAAAGCGGGTGAGGTAGGTGTCAGCATAGGATTTACGCTCCGGAACACTCGGCCATTCTTCGGGAACCTGCTTCGGCAGACGCCAGGAATTATGAAACACCAGGCGTTCGCGGATGTAGAAGGGATTGACACTATGATATGACAAGTAGCAATATCCATGACGGTCTATTGTGCCTCCCATGAGCCGATACTCATCAGTGAATAGTGCCGGAATATGATAGGCGGCATTCCAGTATGACCCATAACGCACCTGCATGCGCTCATCGATATCTATGATATACCGGTGCGGATGACCATCGTCCCATGTACTCACTGAATTGTAAGGATCCAATGTTGTATTGATCTTCCATGCTCCTTCATCAAGCCACTCGGGCGTATCGAAAGCAAACATTGTTATTCCCTTGCAGGTGTTGTTCCAAAACGAAGGATAATGTGCATAGAATGCCCCTGTTCCAAGCAAAAGTCCATCATTGAATGCACCATCCTCGTCGATATGCAGCATCCATTGAACAAAAGTTAACTCAGGCTTATTGGACACCAATAACTCCTGCGTGCGCCATACCGGTGAGAGCGAATCAGCAGACCAATCCTCCCGCATCCGATTCGACCCGGAAATAAATAATTCCTTGTGGCTGTTGGTATGCATCCTGCCTCTCAT
Organism: Bacteroidota bacterium; assembly: GCA_018224345.1. Taxonomy (GTDB): domain Bacteria; phylum Bacteroidota; class Ignavibacteria; order SZUA-365; family SZUA-365; genus SZUA-365. Next base: position 1,703 of record JAGTUW010000180.1, on the reverse strand, counting down.
CCGGATTCGGCTGTCTTCCTTTCTCACATGCGGGAATGCATTCTCAGGTATAAGCGTCGAGTGCAGAAGTTGTTTCCCGCCTGCATCGATTCTGCCTACCCACAGTGTACCGGGAGAAATCAGCTTATCATCTGGTGATTTTAAATTTCTACGAGCTATCTGATTGGAGACCGCGAGTGAGACTTCCCCGTCCCCGTGAGCAACAAAATCCGATATCATCGTGTGCACAGGGGGCGCACCAGGGTTAGACGGATCCGCACCCAGATCGGTAGAGATCACCCAGGTTTCATACACCGGACTGCTGAGTTCGAAGTCCAGGCAGGTAAGATGCAGCGCCGGACAATTGTCACATTGCTTCTCCGGCATGAGCACCCCCTCAGTGACAGGCAACTTTCCCCGTTGGTTATTTATCAGAACATGTACGCCCTGATCGCTCAGCATCAATCCACGAGCGTAGTACCACCCCCCGGGACCACCAAGATAGGTCGCAGCGTAGAGGATGCCATTGGCTTCCAGACCGAACAAGTAAATGCTGTTATGAACCGTGTCCACCGGGTCAGGAGTGTAAGCACCATAAGGCTGATATGTACGATAGGAATTGGACTTCAATGGAGCGCCTTCTGTCATGGCTGCCACCGCGTAGATTCGGTCATTTTCATCAACATCCAATAATCTGAAACCCGTATCGTGGGAATAACCATGTCCACCATATCCCCATACATGAAAATTTTCACCTCCAGCGCCGCCGATATAGGTGCAATACAGGTATTCCCTCCCCGTACTGTCGAAACGCATGACGAATCGATCACTAATGCCACGCAGCGTCCCCTGCAGCGCATTGCGCACTGGCAGCGAAGCTGATTCGGTGTATCCCATCACTGTCACCTCTCCACGCTCCGAAACCACATGATCATACAATAGTGTCACCATGTAATCATCGCCGGGACGGTTTTGTGGTGTAAACCGAAACGCGGTATTGAATTCCGTCGTCAGATGCAATGTATCCTTGAAACGAAAACCAGGACCGATCACGATATCACCGCTGATCCTGGCATCCTCTCCGGGGCGTGTGACTTCGCTTTCCACACTCTCAGACAGCGATTCATGCAGCATATTACGCACCTCACCGGCTTCCGCGCCACGAACGCGCAGGGCTATCCGGGAAGCATCCGCTCCCGGTTGCAGACGAATGCTCTGCTGCAGCGACGAACCCGCACCCGGACGGTATTCTATATCAACACCTTCCCACACGTTTTCATATCGGATACCGCGATGATTGCGCACATGCTCATACCAACCGGTAGAATCCGGGTGCAGATAGAAATGCGAAACAGCACGTGTGGTATCCAGCGCCACGATGCGCATTGCAGGCGAAGGGTTGACAAAATCAATGTGCAGCGTCTCCATCGGTGTCCCGTCTTCCGGGATGTGCGGGGTCTCACCGGGCAGTTCCCGGCTCTGTCGGGGACGGGCCAGGATAATCCCGTCGTCTCCGAACCAGGAGGAAGTCCTGTCACCGAGCATTGCATAACGAACCTCTTCATCCCATTGCCCGGCATTCGCGGTAAAATACATCGGACGCTTGTACACCAGCGTATCTCCCGGCATCGCGGACAGTGGCGAACAGCAGAACAACGCGATCAGCAACAGCGGCAGCAATTTGTATCCCGATCGTTTCATGACGCACCTGTAAAATGCTCGTG
>JAGTUW010000179.1 GCA_018224345.1 Bacteroidota bacterium | reverse complement strand
GCAGCACTGGCAAATATTCCCGGCCTGCGTATTGTCATGCCCGCCTTCGCCGACGATGCAGCGGGATTGCTGCGCTGCGCCTTCCGCACACGCGGTATCACGATCTATCTCGAACCCGGGTTCCTCTATAATCACGCGTCGGCGAAAACGCAGTTTCCCCAACCCCATCTGTGCGTTCCCGTCGGCCGTGCACGACTTCGTCGTGAGGGTGTTGACCTCAGCATCATTACTTACGGGAATACCGTACATTTTTCGCTACAGGCTGCCGAACGGCTCGCCGGTCAGGGCATCGGCTGCGATGTACTCGACCTGCGCAGCATTCTGCCGTATGATCATGAAGCCATCGCCACGACTGTGAGAAAAACAGGCAAGGTGATTATCGCACATGAAGCCGGCCGCACGGGCGGCTTCGGTGGCGAACTCGCCGCCCATATTGCCGAACAGCACTTCGGTCAGCTTGATGCTCCCGTTCGTCGCGTGGCTTCGCTCGATACACCGGTCGGTTTCTCACGCGTCCTGGAAGACGCCATACTCGTCGGCGAAGAAGAAATCGTATCTGCAGGATTGGAACTCGCTCATTATTGACAGGAAAAAACATGATTCGTCTTGGTTTTCATGGAGCCGCACAGAATGTCACCGGCTCGGCTCATCTTCTTGAAGTAAACGGCAATCGTATTCTCATCGACTGCGGCCTCTTTCAGGGACGCCGCATGGAGGCATGGGAACGGAACAATCACTTCCCCTTTGATCCGGCCACGATCGATGCGCTGGTGCTGTCTCACGCACATATCGATCACAGTGGAAAGATTCCCATGCTGTACCGGCATGGCTTCCGGGGGTCGATCATCTGCACAGCCGCGACCAGGGATCTCGCCAATATCATGCTGCTCGACAGCGCGTTCCTGCAGCAGAAGGACAGAGAGTTTGTCAACAAGCTGCACGAACGCAAAGGTCTGCCACCCGTCGATGTCCTCTATGACGCAGATGATGTGGTCAATGTGCTCGGTTCCTTTCAGACGGTCGGCTACCGACGGAAGATACGTGTCACCGAAGATGTGGACGTAACCTTTTTCGATGCCGGACACATTCTCGGCTCCGCTGTCAGTCTCTTTGACATCCGCGACGGAGACCGCAATCTGCAACTCTGCTACACCGGTGACCTGGGCCGCCCCGACCGCCCCATTCTCAGAGACCCCGAGCATGTCGGCGATGTTGACATTCTCATAACCGAAAGCACGTACGGCGGACGCTTCCATGCACCGACCACCGTGATCCTCGATATTCTCGAGGATGTGATCAAGCGCACTGTCGCCCGCAGTGGCAAGATCATCATCCCGGCCTTTTCCGTCGGTCGCACACAGGAACTTGTCTATCATCTGCATGAATTACGGGAGCAGGGCCGCATGCCGGATATTCCGGTGTACGTCGACAGTCCACTTTCGGTCAATGCGACACAGGTGTTCCGCATTCATCCCGAGTGCATGGATACGGAATCCCGTACCGCCATTCTGACACATCAGAATCCCTTCAGCTTCGAGCGCCTGCGCTATATCAGACATGTCAACGAGTCGAAAGCGCTCAACGACAGCGACGACCCGATGATGATCATTTCGTCTTCCGGCATGTGTGAAGGGGGAAGGATTCTCCATCACCTGCGCAACAATATCGAGGAGGATCGCAATACTGTCATGATCACCGGGTATAATGCCGAGCACACACTCGGACGCCGCATCGTCGAGCGCAATCCGGTCGTCAAAATTTTCGGAGAGGAACACAAACTCAATGCGGAAGTCGTCGTACTCAACAGTCTCTCCGCCCATGCCGATCAGAAAGAATTACTCGACTACCATCGGCTCTTCAATCCGGCCCGCCTGCGTCATTCCTTTCTCGTACACGGTGATTTCGACCAGGCACAGAAGCTGCAAACGGCAATGCAGGATTCACTCGGTTTGGAGAATGTCATGATTCCCGCAGCGGACGAGTTTTTCGAACTCTGACAGCCTCCCTGGCCATACTGGAATACGGCAGGCCATCGGGATATTTTCACCGAAAAAAACTTTTTGTGTCTTTGTGAACTTCGCGCCTTTGTGTCTGGAGTTGATACCGATGATTTTTCTTCCACCCCGGATGGGGCGGATTTTCTGCCGTTGCATTCTGCCGCCGGATTCGTGATTTTATAAAAATACTATGAATACGCATTACGATATCGTCGTCGTCGGTGGTGGACATGCCGGCATTGAAGCGGCCTCGGCAGCGGCGCGCATGGGGGGTACGGTCGCCCTGGTAACCATGGATCCCGAAGCGATCGGGCGCATGTCCTGCAATCCGGCCATCGGCGGGACGGCAAAGGGCCACCTGGTTCGCGAAATAGACGCTCTGGGCGGATTGATGGGCTTGATCGCCGACCGCTCGGCGATTCAATACAAAATGCTGAATCGTTCGAAAGGGCCGGCCGTCTGGTCTCCACGCAGTCAGAACGATCGCGAGGAATACGGACGCTTGGCATGGGAATACATGCAACAGACACCCGGCATCACGATTCATCCCGGATCCGTGACACGGTTGCATATCGAGGAAGATCGCGTCGTCGGTGTCAGTACTTCCGACGGAAGCGAGCTATCCTGTGACGCATTGATTGTCAGTGCCGGGACTTTTCTCAACGCGGCGATGTACACTGGTCTCGAGAAGCAAATCGGCGGACGATTCGGTGAAGGTCCTTCCACCGGTATCACCGAAACCCTGCTGCGCTACGGCTTCGAAACCGGCCGTCTCAAGACCGGGACTCCCCCACGCGTTTCCCTGCGCAGCCTGGATCTCGACGAAACGACACTTGCCCCCGGCGACGAACTTCCGCAGCCCTTTTCCTTTCAATCGCCGCCTCCCGATTTCGAACAGATTCCCTGCCACGCGACACGTACGAATATTGAGACACATGCAGTGATGCGCGAGGGCTTCGCAGACTCCCCGATGTACACCGGACGCATCCAGGGAGCGGGGCCGCGCTACTGTCCGAGCATCGAAGATAAGATTGTCCGGTTCTCTGAACGTGACAGCCATCATCTCTTCCTGGAACCCGAGGGCCGCAACTCGGATGTGGTCTATGTCAACGGTTTCTCTTCCAGCCTTCCCGCCGACATACAGCTACGCGCCCTGCACACCGTCCCGGGCATGCGTCATACAGAGATGATCCGTCCCGGCTATGCGGTCGAGTATGACTTCTTTCCCCCGCATCAATTGCATCTGACGCTGGAGACCAGGGCCATACGCGGTCTGTTTCTTGCCGGTCAGATCAACGGCACCTCGGGCTACGAGGAGGCGGCGGCCCAGGGACTGATGGCGGGTATCAACGCCGTGCTGGCCCTGCGTGGCGAAGAGCCCTTCGTGCTCGCGCGGAGTGAGGCGTATATCGGTGTACTGATCGATGATCTGGTCAACAAGGGGACACTCGAACCCTATCGCATGTTCACCTCACGGGCGGAATATCGGCTGCTGCTGCGACAGGACAACGCTGATCGCCGGTTGATGTCCTACGGTCATCGCTACGGCCTGCTCCCCGCCGCTTTGTACGAGGCGATGCGCACGCGGGAGGAAACCATCCGTCATGTGCGTGCGCTGGTGGAACGACGCACCGCGAGTCCTGCGCTGTTGAATCCCTTTCTCGACTCCGTTGCTTCCTCACCGGTCACGCAGAATGAATTTCTCGCGAAGATCATCCGTCGGGAAGGTGTGCGGGCCGAAGATGTGCTGCGTCTCGACGGCATCGCACAGGACAATCATGTCGCAGCGGCATTGGGCGATGCACGGACGATGGAGCAGGTGGAAATCGAAACCAAGTATCTCGGATACATAGAACGGCAGCAGCGCGATGTGGAGAAATTCCGGCTCGCGGAAGAAATGATAATTCCCATATCCTTCGACTATTCCCGGGTACACTCGCTTTCGAGCGAAGGGCGCGAGAAACTGATGCGGATACGCCCCCGCTCCATCGGTCAGGCCGCGCGGATTTCCGGTGTCAGCAGCGCGGACATCTCGATTCTCATGATTTTTCTCAAAGGGCATTTCTTCTCCCCTTGACACTGATCCGGAAATAATGTATCATCCGGTTCAAGATCACCGGTATTTCGTTTCATCCCAATCCCGAGCGATATGACTGCCACACACAACAGTACAGCCCGGTATGAGCACGACGCCAATGCGACGCTGCGGGAGGGAGTGATACGTGAAATCATTCTCGGACACATCGCGACCATACTCGAGCGCAAATATGCCGACCCCCCACCTGATCTGTCGGAAGATCAGCTCATCGCCAAGATGGCATTCAAAGCCGATCCGCAATTGAATGAATTGCGCCTGGCGCTTGAACGCATGAAACGTGGGGAATACGGTCGCTGCATTTTCTGCAAGGGATTGATCACGGAAAGTGAGCTGGAAAGAAATCCAACCGCTCATTTCTGTGCACAGTGTTCCGGCATGCTTCGCTATCGCACCGCCGCGCAACGGACCTGAGCTCCGATGTGCGCAAACAGCGCGTGCTCGTCGCCCATACACTCAACAGCCATCTCGGGATAATACACCTTCCCGAGGCGTTGCCAGAGATCGCTGTCCTTCAACCGGACAGCATCTTTCTCTGTGGTGATCCATGCCTGGACACCAGTTGTCTCTCCTCCCACCAGTAACGCATCGATATCTTCGCCATCATACCAGTGATGATCCGGAAAGTCACGGGTAAAGACGGTGTGAAGGCCGAGGCCCTGCAGTGTCCGGTGAAAGCCCTCCGGCAATGCAATCCCGCAAAACACTCCCAGTTTCATCGCGCGCAACGCATCTGCGGAGCTGGTGTCGTCGGAAGCAAGTTGACAAATTCGCAGAGGCACATATCTCGTGGCAAAGACCGGAACATTGGTGAAAGCGCTGAGAGAGCGTTGCGCCTGGGCGACATCGATGGTCGGTTCACATTTACTCAGGAGAATCAGGTCCGCCCTGCGCAGGCTTTCCAGCGGTTCCCGCAACCGCCCTGCAGGAAGCAGCCGCTGTGTATACAGATGTTCTATTGCATCAATAACGACGATATCGAGATCGCGATGCAGTGCGCGGTGCTGATAGGCATCATCGAGAATGATCACATCAATGTCGAAATCGCTGGATGCCTTTCTGGCGCCACGGACGCGATTCTCATCCGCAATCACGACGAGACCGGAAAACTTTGCGGCAATCTGTACGGCTTCATCACCGCCCTGGCGGGCAGTTACGATATGATCCCTGCCGTCCGAGACCAGGACTGTTCCCCGTGTTTCGCGTCGATAGCCACGCGTTATGACAGCGGCGCGGCATCCGTTTCGGAGAAGATGATGCAACAGGTACTCGACGACCGGTGTCTTACCGCTGCCTCCAACCGTGATATTGCCGACCGAGATGACTGGGACGCTGGCCCGTGCGACACGCAACAACCCGTTTTCATAGGCCTGATTACGCAGGGTAACGGCGGTACCGTAAAGACGGGAGAGCAAGCGTTCGATCATGTTCGGACCTTTTCACTTATCATATAATCCACAGTTACCGGGTCAGGGTGTGTCCTCAGGAGCCACCTCCAGCACTGCTTTGCGATACTGCGCGATCATCTGTTTCTCCAGCTCCAGGCGCTGTTCATCGAGCGCTTCGCCCTCGAGTGCGGGATCGATAATTATCGGGTCACTGTAAATGACGCGGGCATGAGTAAAAGGCATGGGTATTTCAAAGCGGTCCCAATTGCGCAATCGTTTGAAGCGACGGTAGCCGACATTGACCATGAGAAGCGGGACGTTCATGGTCTGCGCCAAGCGAATCGCTCCCATTTTCATTTCATGATAGGGGCCACGTGGTCCATCAGGAGTGATACACAACGGATGTCCCTCACGAATTGCCGCACGCATCGCACTCATCGCCTCCTTGCTGCCACGACTGCTCGATCCCCGGAGAATGTTGTATCCCCACTGTCGCAGCAGATCCGCGAGCAACTGTCCATCCCTGCTCTGGCTCACGAGGGCTGCAATATTGAGATTTCTCATCCTCCACCAGGGATAGGTCATAGATCCGTGCCAGAACACCATGACGAACGGTAGTTTTTTTTCCAGCAGCACAAGCAGAGGTGATTCATTCTCGGTGGTAAAGGTGATCGTACGATTGACGATTTCGATCAATGTGCGCAGGATCCATTGTTTCATTGTTGCCGCCTAGAGCTGATAAGTATCAGGCCGACGATCAGCCATAATATCGTTCCATTGCGAAAAGGCCTTTTCATCGGCGTTCGCCGGACTGATTTCCGTCTGCAGCCAGCCTTCGAAGTACTCATCCACTTCTTCGAGCGCTGTCCCGTTCGGTGCAACGATCTGGCTGCAGCCATGAAACACCAACCGATCCCCACGGCGCTCTTCCGTGCCGTTTCTGTTCGCAGAGATCGTGAACACTTTGTTTTCGAAAGAACGCGCGCGCATGACGGGCTTCCAGTACTTTGGAGCCACGACCAGATTTGAGGGATGAGCAATCACCTGTGCACCGCGCAGGGCCAGCGTTCGTGCCGCTTCCGGAAAGCGCCAGTCATAGCAGATCATCACACCCAAGCGCAGTCGGTCGCCCCAACGGAGTACGGAAAACCCACCGTCACCCGGAGTGAAGTGCAATTTTTCCTCGGCGAACAGATGTACTTTGCGATATACTTCCAGACGGCCGTCAGGGAACGCGGTTGCAGCTGAATTGTAGAGTCTGTCGCCATCCCGTTCGGCAAAGCCTGCGACAACGATCATCCCGTGTTCACGCGCCATATCGCGAAACAGCGCAAGCCCCTCTGCATCACGATGCACCGCCACTGAGCGCAGCTGCGCAGTATCGTGAAAGAAATATCCGGTGGTGCAGAGTTCCGGGAGAACCACCAGATCGGCCTCGATCCCACGAAGATACTCCTCAAGCGTTATGAGATTGGCATGTACGTCGAGAAAAGCGGGGTTGAACTGCAAGGCTGCTACGATCATTCAGGCTGCCTCTCCTTGATGTGATCAGGCATCGCGGCTGGATGTATGATAGATATCGAGTTTCGGCTCGTAATACATGATATTCATGTCACGATCGCGGATGGTCCCACCGGAGGGATAGTAGTAGAAGGTATCCACCTGCCCTGTGTTCTCGCGTGAAGGGCGCCCGCCTTCAACATAAAAACGCAGTTCATACACACCAAGCACAGCCGACTGTGCGGCAATCTGGGTGCGTACATTCTCAATGGAATAGTGGTATACATCGTCCATAGGCATCCTCAGACAGCAACGCGCGGGCCGCCTTCACACTCGCGAACAAGCTGACGGGCATAATCTTCCGCTTGTTCACGGGTTGAGAACCAGAGTACTTCGGCGCTGCGCCTGCCGAGAAATCCGCGTTTCCACCGTCGGAGTATCCATGACAGCGGGTCATCGGTATCATGAAACAGAGTGAGATGACAATCCCTGCGGGTCGAAAGACTAATTTCAGAGGTGCTCATACTGCATCCATCAGTTCTGGAGAATGGTGTATTCAACACGGCGGTTGAGCTGTCGCCCCTCCTCGGTTTGATTGGTCGCCACGGGCCTGGTTTTCCCGAAGCCACGCGGCACCAGCCGCACCGAGGAAATCCCCTGGGAAACAACGTAATCGACAACCGCCGCCGCGCGCTGCCGTGAAAGATTCAGATTGTATTCATAGCCGCCGTAATCGTCCGTGTGACCATCGATCTGTATGATCATGCTCGGGTTGGCCTCCAGCATCGTGAAGAGTCGGTCGAGTTCCGGTTTCGACTCATCACGGAGTCTGTCGCTGTCGAAATCAAAAAAAATGTTGTTCAGACGGATAGAAGTCCCGCGTGTAAGTGGTGCGAGTGTCAGATCGCGATGCACCTCATCGAAGCTTGAGAGATCACCCAGATCCAGATGCGTGCTGACCGGGTAAAATCCTTCGGCATCAGCGTGCACCCCGTACTCACTGCCCATCGGCAAGGCAATCTTGTACTCCCCTGTCTTCGGATCGGTATGCGCGATTCCGATATTCTTGCCATCCGAAAGACGCTCGTAGCGTATGGTCGCGGGAACGATCGTTCCGTCCACATCACGAACCGTGCCGCTGACGAGCATGACAGGATAGGGCCGTGCACTTTCCGGCAATGCGATGCGGAAAATATCTCCCTTTCCGTAACCATCACTTGTGGAGACGAAGTAGGCGTACTCTCCGCTGGCGGGCACAGTATAGTAGGCATCCCACCCCGGCGTATTTATCGGGTAACCGAGATTCCGGGGTTCTGACCAATTGCGCCATGTGGAATCGAGACGGCGAGTCATGTACACATCATTGCTGCCGAAGCCGCCCGGCCGATCACTCGAAAAATAAAGCGTCAATCCATCAGCAGCGAGAAAAGGCGTAATATCGCCGTCTGGACTGTTGACTGTCGCACCCATATTCATCGGATTCGTCCAGGTCCCGCTCTCGTTTTTGCGTGAAACATACAGGTCGCGACCGCCGAGACCATCCGTGCGACGCACAGACATGATGATGACCTGTCCGTCGGGGGATGCGGTGTATTCCGAAAAATCATCAAGATTGTTGATGTTCCGGATTTCAAGATTGACGGGGAAAGACCAGCCGTCATCAGAACGATAGCTCATCGATACACCCTCATCCTGACTTCCATCGGGAAAATACTTGTTCCCGAGCAGCAATGCGTTGTTGTCGGGCATGACCGTGCAGACGAAATTGAAGCCCGCGCTGTTGAGAGGCGGACCAATGTTTCGTGACGGCCCCCAGGTACCGTCTGGCTGTAGCTTACTGTACCATATGTCGTCCCTGCGGTCCGGCCCGGTATTTTGGGGATGATCCTTGCGCACGAAATACAGTGTTTTGCCATCGGGAGCGATGACCGGGAGCACCTCGTGATACTCCGAGTTGATCAGGGGGCCGAGATTCTCGCGTTCAGAAAAATCCAGACGCGTCTGTGCCGCCAGCGGACTCGCTGTGCAGATAAGAAAAAACAGCAGGAAGCAGCTTTGAGCCACGCGGTGTTTCATGGAAAACAATCAAACAATTGAGACAGAATTGTGACTTGTCAACTAACTTGCGAAAAGCCACGTCATTCTTCAATGCGGAATGTTACACATTTTTTTTCTCAATTCCGCACACGGTATGGCTCCCCGCTTCGCCATCGAGAAGTTCCACTGAAGAAAAAACCACCAATACACCAACAAGAGCACGAAAGTCTTTCGTAGCTCTTATTATGAAATAACGAGCGCCCCGAAACCTTTTCGTGCTCTTTATTCGTGATTTAGTGATTTTGTGGTTTTTTCCTGCTCTTCTTAATGTTTTTTTTCTTCATCAACGGGCAATTGGAAATCCTCTCCAACCATGCTAGTTTTCCGCTATGGCTCCGCGACAAAATACCCGGGTTCTGCTTGCTGGTCTCACCGGCGCATTCCTTATCCTGACCGGCATCGCAGTCTACGCCCTCTACTACATCATGACCAAGTCCCTGCCGGATACCGAAGGCAGCACAAGTATCAGCGGCCTCTCCGACGAAGTTTCCGTCATTCGTGATCCCGCAGGGATTCCGCATATCCTCGCCGATTCGCAATATGACGCCTATGTCGCCGCCGGTTACGTGCATGCGCAGGACCGGCTGTGGCAGATGGATATGCTTCGTCGTTACGGGATGGGACGTCTTGCCGAAGTCCTGGGCCCCGAGGCCGTCCCGGTCGATCGGCTCATGCGTACGATCGGTATTCATCATCTTGCCGACAGTCTCTACTTTTCGGTATCGGATCAGACGAGAAATCTGCTCAACGCCTACAGCACCGGCGTCAACGCGGGCATCCGGCAGATGGAGGGACGCTACCCGCTCGAGTTTGATCTTCTGCGCTACACACCGGAGGAATGGACTCCCGCGCATTCGCTCATTATCACACGTCTGATGGGCTGGGAACTGGCGCTGTCGTGGTGGGTGGATTTGACACTGGGAGCCCTGGTCGACACACTCGGCGAGGAACAGGCACGCGAATTGTTCCCCACCTACCCTGACGACGCCCCGGTGATTCTTCCACCCGATTACCGTCCTGTCGGTATTGCGGGAGAGGATATGCGCAATGCGCTTGTCGCCGCGCAACGTCTGACGGGCACGACCGGCTCGGCCATCGGGAGCAACAGCTGGGTGGTCACACGAGACCGCTCCTTGCGCGGCCATGCATTACTGGCAAATGACCCGCATCTGCTGCATATGCAACCGGCACGTTGGTATATCATGCATCTGCATGCACCAGGCCTCAATGTGGCCGGTGTCGGTATTCCCGGAACCCCCGGCATCGTCATCGGCAACAATGAACACATCGCCTGGGGCCTGACGAACGTGATGGCCGATG
>JAGTUW010000178.1 GCA_018224345.1 Bacteroidota bacterium | reverse complement strand
GGCGCGGGAACAGAAATTTCCCATGCATCTGCCGGCCATGATGGCGGACCTCGGCATGTTCGGACCCACACTCCCCGAAGAGTATGGCTGCGCAGGCGTCAACAACGTGATGTACGGCTTGATAATGCAGGAACTTGAGCGCGGAGACAGCGGGATCCGCAGTTTCGCGAGCGTGCAGAGTTCACTGGTCATGTACCCTGTTTTTCGCTATGGTTCCGAGGAGCAGCGCCAGCAGTGGTTGCCGCGACTGGCGCGTGCGCAGGCGATTGGTTGTTTCGGATTGACTGAGGCGGATCACGGGTCCGATCCTGGGGGCATGGCGACGCGTGCCACAAGGGACGGCGGGCATTTCGTTCTGGAGGGATCAAAAATGTGGATTACCAATGGCACGATCGCCGACGTCGCTTTGGTCTGGGCGAAACTCGACGGCGAGGTTCGCGGCTTTCTTGTCGAGAAAGGGACACCGGGGTTTTCCGCCCCGGAAATGAAGGGAAAGCATTCGCTGCGTGCTTCCGTGACATCGGAACTGGTGTTTCAGGACTGCCGCATTCCCGCTGCCAATATGCTGCCGGACGCTGTCGGACTCAAGGCGCCGCTGTCCTGCCTGACACAGGCACGCTACGGCATCGCCTGGGGAGCGATCGGCGCAGCGGAAGCCTGCTACCACACCGCATTGGAGTATGCCGGCACCCGCAAGCAATTCGATAAACCCATTGCATCATTTCAATTGGTGCAACAGAAACTCGTGTTCATGGAGACTGAAATTACCAAGGCGCGATTGCTCGCCCTTCATCTCGGCAGGATGAAGGACGACGGAAGCATGACCTTCGCACATGTGTCCATGGCCAAGCGCAACAATGTGGATATCGCATTGACGATCGCCCGCATGGCACGCGATATTCTCGGGGCCAACGGGATTCTCGACGAATACCCCGTGATGCGTCATATGAATAATCTGGAATCTGTGCGTACCTATGAAGGGACGCACGACATTCACACTCTGATTCTCGGAAACTATTTAACCGGTATTCCCGCATACAGCTAATCATCATTACTGGAATTTCGCCATGTCGCAGCCGCGCATCAACATCGGACTCACCTTCGACGACGTCCTGCTCATCCCCCGCAAATCGAATATCCTGCCCCGCGAAGCCGACGTACGCAGCCGTCTGACCCGTGAGATCAATCTGAACATCCCCTTGCTCAGCGCCGCCATGGATACGGTCACGGAATCCGAAATGGCGATCGCCCTCGCGAGGGAAGGCGGGATCGGTATCATTCACAAAAACATGAGCATTGGCAAACAGGCGGATGAAGTCGACAAGGTCAAGCGTTCGGAAAGCGGCATGATCGTCAACCCGATCACCCTGCGACCCGATAAAACCGTGGCCGATGCGCATGATGTAATGGACAAATACAGTATCTCCGGTATTCCCATTGTCGATGACGAAAACAAACTCATCGGCATTCTTACAAACCGGGACCTGCGTTTCGAACCCAATCATTCGATGCTCGTCTATGACATCATGACCAAGGACAAACTCGTCACCGCACCGCTAGGGACGACCCTCGAGGAAGCCGAGTCGATTCTGCAGGAACATCGGATTGAGAAACTACCGGTGGTTGATGACAAGGGATATCTGCGCGGACTGCTGACCTTCAAAGACATCATGAAGAAAAAGCATCATCCCTATGCGGCAAAGGACAGCTTCGGCCGTCTGCGCGTGGGTGCTGCGGTAGGTATCGCCAGTGATACGATGGATCGCGTCAAGGCATTGGTGGATTCGGCAGTCGATGTTATTATCATCGATACCGCGCACGGCCACTCCTTTGGCGTCCTTGAAATGGTAAAAAAGGTCAAAAAGCAATTCCCCGCCCTGCAGGTCATCGCGGGGAATGTGGCCACGGGCGGGGCGGTCGAGGACCTGATCAAGGCAGGTGCAGATGCAGTGAAAATCGGGATCGGTCCCGGAAGTATCTGCACGACACGCGTCGTTACCGGTGTCGGGGTACCGCAGATCACCGCCATTCTCGACTGTGCAGCCATAGCTGCAAAGTATGATGTCCCCCTGATCGCCGATGGAGGGATCAAACAGACGGGAGACGTACCGAAAGCGCTTGCCGCCGGAGCAGACACGGTGATGCTCGGCAGTATGTTCGCAGGTCTTGAGGAAAGTCCCGGAGAAAAAGTGCTGTATGAAGGGCGACGTTACAAGATGTATCGCGGTATGGGTTCGATCAGCGCGATGAAGGAAGGAAGCAAAGACCGCTATTTCCAGGATGTCGAGGACGACATCAAAAAACTGGTTCCTGAAGGAATTGAAGGCATGGTCCCGTATCGCGGGAAACTTGAGGAAATCGTCTATCAACTCATCGGCGGTCTCCGCGCCGCGATGGGGTATTGCGGCGTTGCGACTATTGCGGAATTGAAGATGAAAAGCGAATTCATGCAGATTACGGCGGCAGGTCTCAAAGAGAGCCATCCGCATGATGTCTTCATCACGAAAGAAGCCCCGAATTACCAGGCGGGCAATGTCTGAGACAAAGCTTATCAACAATGCACTGCGGGCACAACCAATTCCTCGGCAGGTCATAAATATCGAAACCCGGCTGAAATCAGCGTTTTTCGAATGCGTCCCAACGTTATCCACAGAGATTCAGAAGTTATCCACATCGCGCTGCCTTAAGTGAAGCCGCTATCCCCTTCCCGGCCCCGATCTGTTACCGATACGCGCAGGACTGCCGCGTTGCGAACGTTGCGGCGTACGCTTCGGCAATTCGGGCATGATGCCCTTCTTATCACGCATCCGCCGCATGTGCGTTACCTTACCGGCTTTACCGGATCAAACGGCTGGCTTCTCCTCCGTCGCGGCTCGGCAGTATTTCTGACGGATCCACGTTACCGTGAACAGGCCGCCCTGGAAGTGACGTGCGCTACCGTCCGTGTGATTTCGGGACAGACCTTTACTGCCGCCCTGGGAGAAATGAAACTCGCACGTTTCCTGAATTCGATGGGATTCGAGGCCGATCATCTCCCCTTTACAATAGTCGGCAACCTGAAGAACATGCTGCGTCCCCTCCGGCTTCGGCCACTCAGCGGCATGGTTGAGAAATTGCGGGAGATCAAGACCGCCGACGAAATCACAGCCGTCCGTAAGGCCATCCGCATCAGCGAACAGGCCTTTCGCGACACGCTGCCTTCGCTGTGTCCAGGTGTCACGGAAACAGCCATTGCAGTGGAATTGAGCATGCGGCAACGACAGCTCGGAGCGGATGGCGACGCCTTTCCCCCTATCGTACTGTTCGGAAAGCGCTCTTCACTGGTGCACGGACAGCCGTGTAATACGCGACTCCCACGCCGGGGCCCGGTGCTGATCGATTTCGGCTGCCGCGTCAACGGGTATGGCAGCGATATCACCCGGACACTGCATGTCGGCCGTCCAACAGCCGCGTTTCGCAACGCTTATGACATCGTCGCCGAGGCGCAACGGATCGGCTGCTCCTCTGTCCGTGCCGGGATCCCCACCGACGAGCTCGACCATCGGGTGCGCAAGCATATTCGTGAAGCGGGACTCGGAACATATTTCGAGCACGGTCTCGGACATGGCATCGGGCTGGAGATGCATGAGGCCCCCTTGCTGTCCTGGCGCAACACGGCAAGCCTGGAATCCGGTCAGCTCATTACGATTGAACCGGGAGTGTACCTTCCGGGCACGTTTGGCATCCGCATCGAAGATGATCTGCTGGTACGCGAGAATGGCGCGACCATCCTTACGACACTGACCCGCAAGCTGCAGGTGCTTTGATGGAGGTCCGGTCAAGACATCGCGTACTGGTCATTGCCTATTATTTTCCCCCATTGGGCCTCAGTGGCGTCCAGCGCACACTTAAATTCGTAAAATATCTGCCGGAATTCGGTTGGGATGTTACTGTGCTTACCGTCGAGGATCGCGGATACTTCGCCAAAGACGAAGAATTACTGCAGGAACTGGAAGGGTTGCCTGTCGATATTATCCGGACCCCCTCACTTGATCCGCTGCACTTTTTCCGACGCAAAAATGTCGTACGTATGCCCTCGGCGCGGACACTCGGACTCCTGAGCAAACTCAGTCAGACGGTCTTTCTTCCCGACAATAAAATCGGGTGGAAAAAGCAGGCCGTCTCGGCAGCTCTTGCATATCTCGAAACACATCCGGTCGATGTGATATTCGCCACCGCTCCCCCATACACGGCGTTCCTCATCGGCCGCGAACTCAAACGCCGGACCGGACTACCGCTGATCGTCGATTATCGCGATTCCTGGATTGACAATCCACTGCATTTCTACCTCACGCCGCTGCACAAGGCCCTGCATTACCGTCTTGAACGACGCGTCCTGCGCGAAACACGACATATTATCAGCATCAATCGTCCCATCAAAGAGCGCATACTGCAGGCACATCCTTTTCTTTCTCACAACGACATCTCAATCATTTCCCAGGGCTTCGACCAGAAGGATTTCGAAGGTTTGGCCAGAAGCGGAAAGAACAATGATCGGATGCGTATCGTCTATGCAGGTACGTTTTATTACAATCGCAACCCGAACGCCATGTTCGCCGCACTCCGCGCACTGGCCGATACCGATGCCACAGCCGCCCGGGGAATCGAATTGCATCTGATCGGAACACCACGCGAGGGCGATCAGGCGCTCGTCAGAAAATACGGGCTGGAGCGGTCAGTGATATTTCACGGGTATCTTTCCCACCGCGAAACATTACGGCATCTCGTCGATGCCGACGTACTCTGGCTGCTCATCGGCCGGGGCAAAGGCGAGGAAATGATGTCCACCGGCAAGTTGTATGAATATCTCGGCGCCCGTAAACCGATTCTCGCCTGCGTCCCGCCCGGTGCTGCGCAGCAGGTCCTGGAGAAAGGCAAAACTGCGTTTATCGTCGACCCGGATGATACCGATGCAATATCGGCACAGCTTCGTACCTTGTTTGCCCTGTTCAAAAGTGATAGATTGCCCGCGTTGCCCTACGATTATGCCTCGCAATTCGAACGCAAGGCCCTGACCGGGCAGCTCGCCTCCGTGCTCGCCTCCGCCCTGGAGTCCGGTCCGCCCGCAGCCCGGGTACGGGCAGCGACATCCGGCAGGGGCAACAACAGCACGGGACACAAATCCATAAGCAAAGAGTGATACGCCATGAACGTCCTCATCATCGGTAACGGTGGTCGTGAACACGCCATCTGCTGGAAACTGCGACACAGCAAGGAAGTCACCGACATTTTCTGCGCACCCGGGAATGCGGGGACCGCCTCGATCGCTGCAAATGTGAATATCGCACCTACCGATATTGCGGCACTGCTGCGTTTCGCACAGGAGCAATCAATTGATTTGACCATCGTCGGACCGGAAGCCCCACTTGCTGCGGGTATAGTGGACAAATTCCGGGCGGAAGGACTACGCGTGTTCGGTCCGACACGGGCAGCGGCGCAGTTGGAAACAAGCAAATCATTCGCCAAGGAATTCATGAAGCGGCATCACATTCCAACCGCTGCGTACGAGGTGTTTCACTCCGGCGAGAGCGCTCGGCTTCGTGACTGGCTCAATGACTGCAACTATCCCATCGTACTGAAGGCCGACGGACTGGCCGCCGGCAAAGGTGTGGTCATTGCACAGGATTCCGCCGAAGCATTCCGTACCGGTACCGACATGCTGAAAGGCACAGCCTTTGGAGATGCCGGGACGACACTCGTCGTCGAGGAGTTCCTCGAAGGCATCGAGGCATCGGTGTTCGCACTCACCGATGGGAATCGCTTCGTGACACTTGCCCCTGCACAGGATCACAAACGCATCCTCGACAATGATCTCGGGAAAAATACCGGCGGCATGGGAGCGTTCGCACCAACGCCCCACGTGCCTTCGGAAACACTGGCCGATGTAAAAATCCGTGTCATCAAGCGCTGCATCGACGGCATGCGAAATGAAGGTGTCCCGTATACAGGCGTCCTGTTCGTCGGACTGATGCTCACTGCGGACGGGCCAAAGGTACTCGAATTCAACTGTCGTTTCGGCGATCCGGAAACGCAGGTCATCCTTCCTCTTGTCGATTATGATCTGGGTGTGCTGTTGCGCGATATTGCTGACGGATCCCTGCAGCTCAACCGTCTTCCACTGCACGACGCCAATGCTGTCTGCGTGGTCATGGCCTCCAGCGGCTATCCCGATGCCTATGAAAAAGGCAAGATCATTGCGGGTTTGGATGCGATCAATGAAGAAGAGGAAGGTATACTCGTCTTTCATGCCGGAACCAGGTCCGACGGGAAACGTGTGTTGACGGCCGGGGGACGCGTACTCGGTGTGACAGCGCTCGCACAGGGGAGCGACATAGGCGCCAGTATCCGCCTTGCCTACAATGCCGTCAATCGTATTCGCTTTGATGGTGCGTACTACCGTACCGATATCGGCAGGAAAGCAATACGCTCGTAATCGTCTTCATTGCATTGCTCCACCTCACCGTGATGGCGGGAGGAAGCATCAGGCAGCGAAATACTTCGGAGCATCATCGGCACCCACATGCGGATTGATGACAAGCAATACAACACGTTCATTTACCGGGATACATCATGAGCAAACCGCACAGAACACTGGCAGAGAAATGGGGCATCATTCCCTGGCTGAAGATTCGCGTCGAGAAACAGCCGACCTACCTTAAAGAACTGATTCTCCCGCTGTGCGATGACAACAAGATTGTCGAGCAGGGGGTGTGTGACATTGCATTCGTTGCACCGACATCAGCCGCGGCCTGGAAGCAGAAAGCGCGTCGACTTGTCCCCGCCATCGATCCCGACGGAGTGATATGGGTACTCTATCCCAAAGAGGATTTCCGCGAAAAATACAACTTCGACGGAAGCCTCCCGGAAATGGTGCATATCGTAAAGGATCTCGGGTTGAAGCAGACGAAGCTTGTCTCCGTAAACAATGAACTGACCTCCGCGCGTTTTTCGTTGTAGGGCGTTGACGCATGCGCACGTTGTTGACGATACTCGGGACTCGTCCCCAATACATCAAGTATGCCGCGATGTCGGCAGTGCTTCATGATGCCTTCGACGCCCTGGTCGTCGATACAGGACAACATTATGATGCATCCCTGTCCGGACAATTGAAACGGGAATTCCATTTCGGTGATGAATTGCACACGCTGGATACGGGAAGGCTTGGTGGGGCAGAACGCTTCGCCGCCATGCTTGCACAACTCGATACAGCGATCGCCGAACAGCGCCCCGATGTCATTCTCTGTTTCGGTGACACGGACAGTACACTCGCAGCCGGATTGGCAGCGGTGCGGCGGCAGGTTCCGCTGTGTCATGTCGAAGCGGGAGAACGCGGCAGACATGCCGACGGGTCCCGTGTCCCGACGTGGTTGGTGCCGGAAGAAGGCAACCGTGTGATGGTCGACCATCTCGCCTCCCTGCTGTGCTGCACGACAACCGAAGCAGCAATGCACTGTGCCGACGACGGGTGTCAGGGGCGGACAGTCGTTACCGGCGACATCATGTACGACCTCTATCTGCGCAGTCGGGCGGCCCTCCCCTCTCCGCAGGACATTCTCACCCGATATGACGTTTCTGCTACCCCCTATTATCTCTGCACAATTCATCGGCCGGTGAATACCGACGATCCTGCGCGTCTGTCGTCTCTGCTCTTCACGCTCAACAACCTGCCGCATCCGGTCCTTCTTCCGCTGCATCCCCGTACGGCGGAGCGCATGCGCCGCTTCGATATTGTGTTGTCGCCGGGCGCGCTGCGTCTGTTACCACCGCTTTCGCATGGCGACCTGCTCGGGTTGCTTTCCGGTACCGAGCGCGTCCTGACCGACTCCGGCGGCGTGACGCGCGAGGCATATTTCCGTGCTGTCCCGTCGCTCTGCCTCGATGATATCACGGCATGGACGGTGTTGTTGCGCACCGGGTGGTGTACGCTGACGGGTGCGGACGCTACCGCGATTCACACCGCACTCGATGCACCCGTTCCCCTGCTGCATGACAACAGTCTGTTCGGTGACGGAAATGCTTCAGGACGCATAATCGAAGCAATACGGGAATTGTGTATCTGACCTCTCTCTGCACTCCATGAACCTCCACCGTCTAATCGTTTTCCAACCCCTGCTCGAAGCGACTCCGCAGCAGATCGATCAGGCTGCCCAGCAGAGTGATACTGCCAATGACGAGAACGGAGATAATCCATGGTTTCGATGCCGTATGCATGTCGTAGTTACCCCAGATCATTTCGGCCCGCCAGGGAGAGTCATAACCGAGCCAGATTGTAAACAGAAAAAGAAGCAGTGTTATGATGGTGTGCAGAACGAGAAGTCCGATGCGCCTCCGTTGCGTCGGTGCCGCACGCAATTCATACTTGTAGAGAAACATGAAAAAGAAGAACACACCGAGAATGCCGACGGAGATAGCCAGCAAGCCCATGATATCGATAGCCCGTGGCCACATTTGAACATAGGCCAGGCCCCAGAGCAGCATTGCCGTGAGAGGCAGCACGGCCGTGATGGCAATGAGAAAAATGCGGCACAGCAATTCCTCGCGGCGACTTTCGTTTTTACCCGGGGTTGTCACACTCATGCGATCCAGACTGTTTTGATATTGACAAATTCCCGTATACCGTAATGAGAAAGCTCTCGTCCGTAGCCCGAATTCTTAATGCCACCAAACGGGAGTCGGGGATCCGATTTCACCATCCCATTGATGAACACCCCGCCTGCCTCGATGCGTGCCGCCAGCGTTTCGGCGTGTTGACGATCCTGTGTCCACAAACTTGCTCCGAGACCGAACAGGCTGTCATTGGCCACATCGACGGCCTCTGCGGCATCGCGCACAACGGTGATTGAGGCGACGGGGCCGAAGGTTTCCTCGTCGAAGGCCGTCATTCCTTTCGTAACGCCACTGAGCACCGTCGGGTGATAAAATGTACCCGGTCCCTCGACGCGATATCCACCCGTGAGCAACTCCGCGCCTTGTTCGATAGTGGAGCGAACCTGGCCGTCAAGTTCCAGCAACAGATCCTCGCGCGCGATCGCGCCGATCCGGGTCTCGGGGTCCATCGGATCGCCGATCTTCATCCCGGCGATTTCCCGCAAGAACTGGGGGATGAATGTATCGGCCGCGGCTTCGGTAAGTATGAACCGCTTCGCTGCGATGCAGCTCTGTCCGGTATTGATCATGCGTGACTGTGCGCCGATCCGGGCCGCTGTTTCAATGTCCGCGTCATCGAGGACGATGAACGGGTCACTGCCGCCGAGCTCGAGGACTGTTTTCTTCAGTCGCTCCCCTGCGCGGGCTGCAACCTTGCTCCCGGCATGTTCCGAGCCGGTGAGTGTAGCAGCGACGACGGCTGGGTGGTCGAGTACAGAAGCGACCGCTCCGGAGCCGATCATCAATGTACGGAAGCCTCCCTCCGGGATGCCGGCGCGTCTGAAGACTTCCTCTATCATCATTGCGCAGCCGGGGACGTTCGAGGCGTGTTTGAGCAGAGCAACATTCCCCGCCATCAGTGCCGGTGCGGCAAAACGGAAGACCTGCCAGAAAGGAAAATTCCATGGCATCACGGCAAGGATCACTCCCAACGGGTCAAACCGCACATAGCTCTCCGATGCATCGGATTCAAGGTGTTCATTTCGAAATATCCGTTCCGTGTTGTCTGCATACCAGTCGCAGACCCAGGCACATTTCTCCACCTCTCCGCGGGACTGCGTGATGGGTTTCCCCATTTCCAGCGTGATCATACGCGCATAATCATCACTGCGGCTGCGCAGTTCCGCCGCTGCTGCGTGCAGCATCGCTGCCCGTACTGTCAATGCCGTATCACGCCAGGTGTGAAAGACGGCTTCTGTCTGCCCGATATACTCCTCGATCATATCCGCATCATGTTCATCATATCGATTGAGCAACGCACCCGTCGCGGGATTTCTGGATTCAAACGGCATAACTTTCTCCGATAGTATATTTCATTCTGAAAAGGAAAGATACAAGTGTCCGCGGAGAAAAGCATCAACAATCAGCTTGCAACTGATCTGATTCAGCGAAAATCTTCTGGTGATGCCGATGTTTCCGGAACCGGAGCAGGTTATCCGCGTATCATGTACTTCGGTCGATTTCTCTTCTGTTTCCTTTTTGTTGCAACTGGCCTTGTAAGTCTGTATTTTGACGCTGTTTCGTCATCACCTAATTATCCACCCCCGATGCTCATGAAAACACTCGCAACCACCCTTCTGATCATTGCCACAATCATTTTGCCTATGTCCCAGGCATCTGCTCAGTATGCCTTCGGCATCGAGCATTCGCTTGCAGACCAGGACATGTGCGCGAATATCACCCTGCCTGCATCCGCGCTGGCTGAAATCATTCGAGAATCCCCCGAGTCCATTACGGCTGAAGACGTCTGCCTGGGCGATACGCCC
Organism: Bacteroidota bacterium; assembly: GCA_018224345.1. Taxonomy (GTDB): domain Bacteria; phylum Bacteroidota; class Ignavibacteria; order SZUA-365; family SZUA-365; genus SZUA-365. The sequence goes on along the minus strand of JAGTUW010000178.1, from coordinate 11,672 downwards.
GAAGGCACGCTTACAGGTTTCCAAACCGACTTTGATGGAGACGGATCGGAAGAAATCTGGTTGCTGTACCACACCGGACCCGAGGATGCGGGATGCAACGTCACCTTGATCATCACGCCGACCGGAGGCGGGAAATACCAGCTCATGGATCTGCTGACCTTCCCCGGCGGCAAGTCCGTGATTCATCCGCTCGTCACACTCGACGGCGGCATACAGATGTATCTGCAGAATACCCGCACGCTCGAGGATGGCAGCAACGAAATCAAGGGTTCCATACTCGCCTACACACAAACCGCGTTGATCATACTGACGTCCTGGACACAGAAGGCCGGGATGCGCGACGACGCCTTCATTACCGAACTTGCCGATGTTGTATTCATTGATCTGAATTTCGACGGCAGCAAGGAAATGGTCATCCGCTACAGTCTGCACGAAACAGGTGGCGGGGCGCCGACCTCAAAGAACCTCGTCGATCAATACATTCTGACACTGGACTTCCTGCCGAATCACCTGCGCTATGGGGTCTATGATTCAGCAGGCTACGATAAAATCAGGGAAGCCGAAAACATGGCACGTGTCGGTCGCGGTCAGTTGAACCGGGACGAGACGCGGATTGACGGGATCGTGAAAATGCGAGATGCGCTTGAGATCAACCCGTTCATGACCTGGGCGCGTGTCCGTCTCGGAGAGTTTCTTCTGCATGACGGGAAGTACGCCAATGCGGAACAGACCTTGCTCCTTGCCACTGCATTCGATCCATCGTACAACAAAACCTACCGCATTCTCGGTGATGCCTATCTGCGTCTGAATGACCTGCAGAAAGCACTTGCGGCTTACGAGCGCTACATGGAGTTGGGAACCGAATCCAACTACTACAGGCGCAAAGTTGAGCACAACATCAAGCAGATCACCATCCCGAGAACGCGGCGATAACCGATTTCATCACAGCGAAGGATTTCGCACGTGCCTGATTTCAATTTCGCCAAAGGAAGTGGCAAACGAAAGACAGCCTCATCCGCTGACCCCGGACGCATCCCTAAAACCCCGCAAAAGGGAACACCCGCCCGGGATTCCCGGACGGGCGCATCCGATGCATTACAATCTGCCCCGGAGCCCGCTCCCGGGCAGCAACCACCGCAACGCTCCGCAACTGCGGACACCGGTGGACATGGCGCAAGTGTCCTCGACAATTATCCCGAGCGGGATCTCTCGCATCTTACGGAACACGATACCGAGAATGCCGCCACGGACGGTGATACCGACTACGTACAGACAAAATCGTCCGATAACGATACATATCCGGATGATAATGCCGTTAATACGTCCGGCGGTGAGGCGTCCCCCCCATCCGGAACGGAGGGGGAAGTGCGGAGTGGCAGTGGGAAAGGACCACTGATCGCTTTTCTTTCCATTATCGTCATTCTGCTTCTGATCGCTTTCATCTGGCATGTCAACCCATGGCCGGAGTTGAGAAATCGTATCGCCTCGTTTTTCGGTCTGCCGGAAAGCGGTGAAGTGCGTTCCGACGACAGCGTCGCGGAGACCACAGTGCCCCCCGCCGGGTCCGGAGACATGACCACATTGCGCTCATGGGATTTCTTCGTGCAGGTTTCCTCCTGGAAAGAACTGGCGAAAGCGGATCTTGACGCAGAGCGCTACAGGGCGCAGGGGTTTGACGTGATCGTAGAGAGTGAATTTATTCCTGCAAAGGGTGGGACCTGGTATCGCGTTCGTCTCGGTCCATATGAAAGCAGCACCGCTGCAAGTACGATGCTCGCCTCGGCGGCAGGCATGATTCCCGGGGGCGCCTATGTCGACAGCGTGAGGCTTGATCAGGATCTTCCCGTTGCGGCGGTAGACCCGGTGAACGAAACGCGTGACGCATCTCCCGATGGGGACCGTGCTTCGGCATCGGACAGGAGAAGTGCGTCTCATGTGCGGATCCCGGGTCATGAGTTCGAAGTCATCGACGAGCCACTGAACGGGTGGGCAGTGAAGGTTTCGTCCCTCAAAAATGTTGACCATGCCCGCCAGGAAGCACGCAAACTCATCGCACAGGGTTATGCACCATTTATCACACGCAGTCATGTCGGCGGGGCAACCTGGTATCGTGTTATGGTCGGACCATTTTCTTCAAAGGACGATGCGGACCGTTATCAGCAATTGCTCAATGTCACCTATGGCAACGATGCCTATACCATCGACCTCTCCCGCTACTGACCACCATCCTCGCATCCTTCCGGACGATTGGCGCGTTGAATACCGCGCGGAAATCGAATGCCCGCAGTGCAGGAAGCAGCGCGCTGCGTGCCTGCGCGCTTGCGCGCTTCGGGACTATGGGCTTTTTGGGCAAAATTTCTTACATTAAGGGTTACGAACGTCTCCTCAACGCGACAATCGGGTTGTACAACTGACGAGCGTTAAAGACGGAATCTATCTCGTGTTACCATGTCTTCATTCTCGTGTCCCATACAGGAGGACGTGAAACAGCGTCGAAGGAACAGGACGCAATATCTCCCGAAATTGTATACATGATTCGCTTTATCTCTACCACACATCAACAGGAGCTACTTATTATGAAGAAAGTGTTTCTTCTGGCATTTCTGCTTGTCGGATTCGCCAGTGTGCAGGCACAGCAACTGACGGTTCAGTCACCTGCCGCCACCAACACTCCGGGATTGAATCAGCATGAAGTGGACGCAGTCCCATTTGAAATGCAGTTCATGCTCATCGACGAACGCACTGTCATCCGTAGTGACGGTAGCGTCGGCCGCATGCCGAAAACCGCGGTCAAGCAGGGATTGACGGAAATCGGCCTGATGGCCAATACCTATGCAACTATCGGCGACAGCCGCAATCAGGTTGCACATGATCCCAACACAGGGTCTGTGGCCGTTGTCTTCCGCGGCAATGATCGTTCGACGCAGGGTGACGGCAATACCCTGTACATCCGCTATTCTACCGACAATGGCGTCACTTGGGGACCGCAGGGCGACAATGTCGCGACATCCGCCTCACCCCGCTACCCGAGCATCTTCCTGCGCCATGCAGGAGGGACGGCTAATACGGCCCTTCTGTGGCCGCAGGTCGACCAGTTCAATGATGGGACATCAGGGTTTCGTGATATTTTCTCGATGAAAAGCGATATCGGAAACGCCAATGCCCAGTACAGCGTCGTCCCTGATCCTCCGTTCTGGTCAATCCCCTACAATATCGTGCCAGACCAGACGACCGGCGACCTCTACAGCATGGCGCTCGGTCTCGAGCCCTCCAACGGCGCATCCACAGGAGAACTGTATTTGCTCCGTTCCACCGATGGCGGACACAACTGGGCCCCCGTGACCTTCGATCAGCCGGTCTACACCTCGGACATCGTTCCGAACGGCTACTTTGGCACGAATCTGCGTCTCGATGTGAGTCCCAACGGTGTCATCGCATTAGGCTTTGGTCTCATCATCGAAAGCGAGCCCGGACGTGCCTTCCTGCTCGACGAGAATCATGAAGTCGCATGGCGTGTTTCCACCGACAAGGGTATGAGCTGGGGACAGCTCGAGAGATTCCGTCCCGCAGACATTGCGAACAAACCATCACCCTTCAGTGCCAAGTTCACGATGGCATGGGATTTCGACATCATGCTCGATTATCTCGATCGCCCGCACTTCCTGACCGTCGCCTCCGCCGACATCAATCCGTTCGGTCCTTTCGATGATGCACCAACGGATTCGACCATCAATCTCTCCAGCGTCGACTCCACGTTTGCCGTTGAGATCACGTACTTCGATGTCGACGGTCAGCGTGACTGGAAGATGTTCCCCATCGGTCCCGTCCGTCGCGTGCGCACCGATCGCCTTTCCTTCACTGCAGGAACCGCCGAAGATACGCCGTATCTCATCCGCAACGAGCCGAAATGGGCCCGGACACTCGACGGGAAAAAAATCTATGCCAAATGGATTTCCCCGCTCACCTCATGGCGTGTCGCCCCCGTCGCGGGACAATTGACACTGTTCCAGGATACGATACTGCAGGTCTATGCCAACGGCCGCCATGTAGACAGTCGCTCGACGCAGTCATGGACGTATGGCTGGCCCTTCGGCCAACCGGATCAGGTGACGAATGAAATCGACAGCCTGATGCGCTGGACTGCTCTCGAGGAAGTATCCGCGAAATTCACGAAACTGGCGTATTACGCCGGCGATGAAGGCCATCTCCATATCATCTTCACCGAATGGGGTATTGGCGAGACACTTGATGATGACCCGGTCAATACCGATCAGGTAGTCTGGTATCTCGAAGATGTCATCATCCCGGTTTCCGACGTCGCCGCTGTCGAACAGATTGATAACAGCCCTGGTGATTTCGCCCTCGCACAGAATTATCCGAATCCGTTCAACCCGAGCACGGAGATCAGCTTTACGCTGCCGCGTGCGGCACACACGACCCTGCGCGTCTTCAACCTGCTCGGACAGGAAGTCGCCACACTGGTCAATGAGCTCCGTCATGCAGGGACGCATATCGCGACCTTCGATGCGCAGTCCCTTCCTTCCGGTATGTATATTTACCGCCTCGAAAGTGGCAACAACAGCCTCTCACACAAGATGATGCTCAGTAAATAATTCCGGCTGCAGATGACTTTTTTGCGGCCCCGGGTGGTATCCCGGGGCCATTTTTTTTTCCTCCTCCACTGCCAGAGGTGCCATCGAAATCACTTTGTTCCCACTCTTCCATCTCATCATTTTTTTTTGCATTTTTCCGTTTCGGTCATCGGCCGTTCACAGTGAATGCAACAAATGATAAGGTATCCATGACGCGTCATGTTACCGTTTCTATTCTTCTGCTGCTCGTCTTGTCAGCCTGTGGCAGCAGGGAACTCAGCCTCGAGGAATTTCAGCGTATGGCTCAGGAGGCGGAAGAGGAGACCGCAACCGTTGCTGGATTGCATGAGAGAATGATCGCCACACTGCAGGCGTACAATCAGACGGTGACAGCGGAACGGCGTCTGGAGATTACTCCTACGCCCGATGCTGGTCTCAATGCGGCTCAGCGAGAGATGCTCGCCTCGCATATCGATGCGGAAGAGGATATTTCCTGCCGCGAACTTCTCAGGGATATTTCCGCGATTCAGCATGCTATCGATCAGAGCCAGCAACGCCTTGAGGAAATCACTACCAAACTCCCCACACCGCATCGCGTGCAGGCGAACGAAAATCACTACACACTGTGCATGGAGTATCTTACAACCGAGCACAAGCTCTCGCGAGGACAAGCGGATTCACTCGTCGCACGAGTCGGCCTCAACAGCGATATTATCGAAGGCTTCCATATCTGGTTCTATTACGAAAACGGGGTCTTCGGTACATTCGTCACGCAGGGTGAAGCCCATATCTCTCCGACCGTTTTCGCGAAAGTTGTAAAAAAACACCTGATCGAACAGGCACGCGACCAGGGCCGGGAGGAAGCGTTCGAGACCATACTTGACAGTTTGAAACGTTCAGGTGCGCTGCTGTCGAATTTCCGGCGCGGCGCAACAGGATTATAAAAAAACATGCGGAGGCAGTCATGCTGAACCTTACCTACCTCAGCCATTCAACCTTCATTCTCGACGACGGCAACCACCGAATCATCATCGATCCGTTCATTTCCGGAAATCCGACCTGTCCCGTAAAAGTCGAGGACGTCGATGCCGGGTACATTGTGCTCACGCATGCGCATGGCGACCATTTGGGAGACAGCTTCGAACTCGCCAAGCGACATGATGCACTGATCATCGCCGTCAACGAACTCGCCACCTATGCGTCATCGAAGGATTTACGCGCACACAACATGCATATCGGCGGGGCATACACCTTTCCCTTTGGCCGGCTGAAATTCACCATCGCGCATCACGGTTCGTCATCTCCCGAGGGATTGTACATGGGAGAACCCGCTGGTGTCGTCATTACCATGGGCGGAAAGACTATTTACCACACCGGAGATACCGGCCTGTTCCTCGATATGCAACTGATCGGTCAACGCGACAAGATTGACTGCATGATTGCTCCCATCGGAGATAATTTCACCATGGGGATCGACGATGCCGTAAAAGCCGCGGAATTCGTCAAACCGGAGCTCGCGATTCCAATGCATTACAACACTTTCCCCGTCATCGAGACCGATCCTCAACGCTTCGTCGCCGGAGTGGAAAATCTTAATCTGGATATCAGGGCAAGAGTACTCGACTACGGAGAAACAATCACATTGTAGTATGTTGCATCTTCATCTACATATGGTTGGAGTTCCTTCGTAACCGTTCAATACAGCCGCATGCTTTCTGATACGTGCGGCTGTTCTGCATATATAGACGCGATATTGCGATTTTTTCCCCAATTCGGTCCGAACATCTTTTTTCGATGCGGAAAATATCGTATTTTTGAGCAGGGAGTTTCTGTTCTCTTTCACGGTTTTCAGAACTTTTGAGAAGGATTCTCAATGTCTAGCGCACTGAACGACTTCATGCAGGAAGTCAAAGCAAAAACAGCCGGCGAAGCCGAATTTCATCAGGCAGTGGAAGAGGTCGTCGAGACCTTGATGCCGGTAGTCGAGAAACAACCGGAGTACCGGAAGGCGCGGATTCTCGAACGCATGGTCGAACCCGAGCGTACGATCACCTTCCGTGTCCCCTGGGTGGCGGATAATGGTGACGTTCGCGTCAATCGCGGCTATCGCATCGAATTCAACAGCGCCATCGGCCCTTACAAAGGTGGACTGCGCTTCCATCCCAGCGTCACACTGAGTATTCTCAAATTCCTCGGCTTTGAACAGATTTTCAAGAACGCACTTACCACGCTGCCCATGGGCGGCGGGAAAGGCGGCTCGGATTTCGATCCAAAATTTAAATCGAAAAACGAGATCATGCGTTTCTGTCAGAGTTTCATGAATGAGCTCTACCGTCATATCGGTCCGAACACCGACGTGCCTGCAGGTGACATCGGTGTCGGCGGACAGGAGATCGGTTTTATGTTCGGGCAGTACAAGAAACTGAAAAACTCCTTTGACGGTGTACTCACCGGGAAAGGCATCAGTTGGGGCGGCTCGCTCATACGTCCGGAAGCGACTGGTTTCGGCGTTGTGTATTTCGCGGCTGAGATGCTCGCGACCCGCGGTCAGACACTCGAAGGCAAGACCGTTGCTGTGTCCGGCTTCGGAAACGTCGCTTGGGGCGCAACAATCAAGGCCACAGAACTGGGCGGTAAAGTAGTCACGCTCTCCGGACCGGACGGGTATATCTACGATCCCGACGGCATCTCCGGTGACAAGATCGACTACATGCTGGAATTGCGCGCCAGCAATCAGGATATCGTCGAACCCTATGCGGAGCGCTTCGGAGTAGAGTTTTACGCCAACAAGAGGCCATGGGAAGTGAAATGCGACGTTGCGCTTCCCTGCGCGACGCAAAACGAATTGCATGCGGAAGATGCCCGCACGCTTCTTGAGAGTGGGTGCCTCTGCCTCTCCGAAGGTGCGAACATGCCGACGACACCCGAAGCCGCGAAGTTGCTCATTGATTCCAGCATCCTTTACGGTCCTGCCAAAGCAGCAAATGCTGGCGGTGTATCCGTCTCCGGACTTGAAATGTCGCAGAACTCCCTGCGCATGAGCTGGTCACGAGAGGAAGTCGATGCACACCTCCATCGCATCATGAAAAACATCCATCAATCCTGCCTCGATGCCGCGAACAAATACGGCATGGAAGGAAGCTACGTTGCCGGAGCAAACATTGCCGGGTTCACCAAGGTGGCCGATGCAATGCTTGCCCAAGGCATCGTCTGACACTCTCCTCCCTGATACAACACACCCGGGCCAACCCGGGTGTGTTTTTTTATCTCCATACATGTTCCTGACACTGCGTATCGGCGTCGCTCCCGTATCTCTTCTTTCCTGTGTGCATTCACTACTGTCAATACCGCTTCTGCAGTAGCGGTGGCAGTATCAATCATTTTCCGGTGACTGCTGCGACGAAGCTCTCTCCCGCAATTCTTTGTAAATGACGCCCCTGCCGCTCTGGCCATCCACCTGAATCTCAATTTCCTGATCGAAACGCACATGCCGCACCCATTCGGTTTCCTGCACAGCGGGTTGCCCGTTAAGCCAGTCCCAGTCAATAACCTCTTCCTCCCGATAGTGCCTCGTCGTGAAATAGGCGATATGGAAGGAAGTCAGATTCTGGAAAAAATGCGATCCCTGGGATGGATCAGGCAACATATTCGGCAATGAAGTTTCCACAATGGTATATGCACCAGAGATAGCAGGGAAACGTACCGGGATACCAAGCCAGGGATCGGCAGACCCCCAACGACCGGGACCGAGCAACAGATATGGCCGATGCTCCGCGACAAGTATGCGGTTTATTTCCCCTATTTCCGTAGCCATCTCCCTCGTATGGGTGTTTTTGAAAGTCTCGGGTTTGACATAGATGACATCCCTGAGACGATAAATGCCGTTGCCAAGAACGCGCTCACTTTTGAGCAGAATCCTGTCCTGCTCTACATCCTCAAACTCTATATCGACAGTTCCTTCTTCCTTGACCATGGGACGAACCTGTAGAAAGTCGAACTCGCTGATGTCATCAAAATGTTTTCCCAGAACGCCGGCGAACTCGATTTCCACAGGACAATTCATGGCGGTTTCACAGAGTCGCATCAGAAGACGAAGAATTTTAGCGAGCGGGATGTACTCTGACTGAAGTATCGGTGCGAAGTTGATTACGCGCACACCCTTGCGAAACGTCCCTTCAAACAACGAATCATCCTCGGCCGAAAAGGTAGATGCGAGGTATTCCAGGGTTTCGTGTTCCTCGGCTACTTTTATATCGAGGAGGTCGAGATTTCTGTCCTCATCGATGATCTCCACGAGCGGTTTCGATTCGATGTTCACAGCATAATATTTCTTCTGTGAGTTTGCGAAATAGTCCTTGCGTGCGGCGAACTGAGGCATAATGGTCGGAAATTCGGGACAGAACTGTGCGCTGACGCCGCCGTCAACAATGGTTTTGCCGAGACCAACCGCGAGATTGACGATTCCATCCGCCTGCCTTGCATCGCCAAAGGGATAATAATTATATGAGCGTGCAACACCGGAGTAATGCGGGTAATAATGGTTTTTGTAGCGCTTCCCGGCCATCTCCTGAATGATGACCGCCATTTGTTCCTCCTCGAGACGGTGGCCGGTCGCCTCGATATAATTTTTTGCACCGCGGAGATATGTCGAGGCGTACACATACTTGATCGCCTGCTCCAACTCCCTGAACCGCATCTCCGCATCCTTGCTGCTGTTCGGTATCATGACGGTGGCATAAATACCAGCGAAGGGCTGATACAGAGTATCCTCGAGCAGACTTGACGAACGGATGGCCAGCGGGTGATGGTTTCTCTGGACGATTGCGCGGAGATCCTGCTCTATTGCCGGCGAGAAGCGGGCATTCATGAAAAGGATTATAATGTCATCATCAGGTATATTTTCTATTACTTTCGGCAGCAGCCCATTACTCTCCATGAACTGGGCAAATACTTCCGTGCAGAGAATAATACTGCGTGGTATCTTGATGCGAACGTTCGGGAAGTATGACGGACGCAGATAGTTTTTCAGAATGTTGTCGATAAAGGCCAGTCCCCGTGCCTTGCCACCGAGGGAGCCACGTCCGATACGCAAAAATGTCGCGCGTGAGTCATGTTCTTCGTGTGAGAAGTCCGCAATCAGACCACGTTCGTCATAGATGACCAATTCGTCGATCTTGCGTATGATATACCGGCGCAGCCCCTCCGTCGTTTTGAATTCGGTGATCTTGACGGGTTTGATCTCCTGTGCGAGACGAAAGCGTGTGCGTGCCAGCAACCAGTTGCTGAAATGATCCTGCGAGGCATGATAGAGAATCGAATCATCGGGAATCGTATGCAGTCGCTGCCGCAATTGCCGAACCGTACGTGCGCGGTCGACTTCCGTTCCATCTGGCAGGCGGAAAATGAACTCTCCGAAACCGAAATTCGTCAGCATGTATTCCCGTACTTCCTTCAACAACGTCCGGGAATTTTTGTCAGCAAAGGCGGCATTGAGTTCATCGATCTCATGACGGACATCCTGCCGTGATGACTGAACGAGTACCGGAAGTTCCGGACTGTGCTCCCGGACTCTGCGAATATACTTGAGCCCCGCGAATTCGTCCTCTTTCCCTTCAATCGGGAACTTGAGATCCGTAATAATTCCCAGCAGTTCCTTCCGGTATTTGTGATAGTAGCGCCAGGCCTCTTCAAAGTTGGTGGCGTGAAGGATTTTCGGGCGCGCGCGCTGGCGCAGCATCTTCTCGGCAAAATTCTTTCCCTCCTCGATGAGCATCTGACCCTGCTTGATCAATTCGGTATAGATCAACGGGAGGAACGACGAATAGAACTGCGGAGAATCCTCAACCAGAATGATCGCACGCACACCGAACTCCTTGCAGTCGACACGCGCGTTTATCAGATCCTCGAGTAGTTTGATGATGGCAAGAAAGAGGCGGCGGTCCCCGGACCAGATAAATATCCGGTCGAACCCATCAAGCGCCCCCTGATTCATGAGAATCTGCAATTCACGGCTCTGATATCCGAGGAGCGCGACAGGAACATCGGGGTAACCATCCTTGACAGAGCGACAGAAATCCTGCAGTTTCATATCCCCCAGGCGCATCATCGTGATGACCAGATCGATGCGGTGTTCAGCCATCACCTCCAGCGCGGCTTCACCAGAATACACACGAGTGATTGACGGCGCGTAATGCAGGTTCAGTTCCAGATATTCACTGAAAATCGCTTCGGTCAGTTGTCCGTCATCCACCAGTGTATAAAAATCATATCGACTGGAGACGAGCAGGATATTATTGACACGGAAGCGCATTAAATCCTTGAAATCCAGATCGTGGGGACTGATGTCCTTGTTTGAAAAACCGAATTCAATAATCAGATCGCGGAGCTCGTCGCGTTTTATACGTCTGCGTTTCATGGAGTCTTTCTCTGTGTGAATCCTTGTGAATCCTGTTGTTGCACTATAATCTACGGACGATGTGCGGCGGGTGCAAGAGCATGTGATACACGACGACAGGAATGCGATGACCAACGCAACCGGGCAGCTGAGATGCGGGCCACGTTTGTAGGGCATTCCCTACAAGCAACCGGGCGATTTCCCTACAAGATATAATGCGGATTGATTGTAGTTTTGAGACGTGGATTTCGTTGTTCCGGGTGCAATACCCTTTTGTTTTCGACCATGATCATTTTGGACGGATACTGCCTTCGCCGCTTCCTTCTGTCATACATTTCGTAGAATACAAGGTCAGGATATCGAACCCCAATCCGTTTCCTGCCTCCCTTCTTCCATCCACTCATCACCAGCAGTTAGGAGTGTTCCATGTCAAGCGCATTAACCGAATTCATGAACGAGATCAAGGCGAAGCACCCTGCGCAGCCCGAGTTCCACCAGGCGGTCGAGGAGGTCATTGCCTCCCTCCTCCCTGTCGTCGACAAGCATCCGGAATACCGGAAGGCAAAAATTCTTGAACGCATCGTTGAACCCGAGCGCGTGATCCTTTTCCGAGTTCCCTGGGTTGATGATGACGGTGACGTACAGATCAACCGTGGCTATCGCGTGGAATTCAACAGCGCGATCGG